>SVJP01000203.1 GCA_015068925.1 Oscillospiraceae bacterium | reverse complement strand
AATCTGCCCCTTGGTAAAATTCGCCACCATATTGGGAGAGTGCGTGGTGAAAATCACCTGATTTTTTTTGGACAGGCGATAGAGAATCTTACTGGCAGTCTTTTGCAGGGACGGATGCAAAAACAATTCCGGATATTCCACCACAATAATGCTGGGAATCCTCTTTTCATCCTCTATATACGTCTCCAGCAGGGAAAGCATATAGATACTCCTCATACCGTTCCCCAAATCCTCCACAGGGCTCAGACGCTTCTGCTTCTCATGCCATGCCTCCGCTCCAATCCGAAACATCTGCTCTCTGTTAAAATACAAGGCGTAACCAATTTCCTCATTACCGCCGTTCTTCCGATAATTTTTGCTGACCCTTTCAAAAAAACGGGTCAGATTTAACTGACACATCTTGTACTCCAGCAATCTTGCCGTCTCGTGCAACTGAAGCTCTTCCGGTTTTTTCTGATGAATCAGCCCGATACAGCTAAAGCAGTGATTACACTCTTTTGCTTCATCAAAAATACAGGTGTTTTCCCGCAGCCGCACCAGTTCTTCCTCATTTTGGAACAACAATAAATCCTCCTGAAAGGACATGAGATTTCTGGCAGCATCTATAAAATGGAACTTGGGCAAAATCTCAGCAATGCGGCGATTATCCTTGTGGGCACCGTCATCGTAACGTATTTTACCGTTACGGTTGATTGTACACACAAATTTCAGTTCGCCCTCCCCATAGGAAGGCAGCTTTTCACAAAAATCATTCCTCCAGGATTCATATCGCTTGTAACCACTAATCAGGCCATATGTGTGAAACTGCCGCAAATCCTCCTCCGTAATTCCAAGCACCATTCCAATTTCAATATTCTGCTTTTTTTCGTTGAAATCCGTCTCATGCACCTCGTATTCCCCGGTCACCGTTCTGATGGCATCCAACACCGCAGTTTTTCCTGTGTTATTTTTCCCCACCAAAATCAGGGAACTCTCAACATTTTGAATCTCTAATTGCCGGATGGACTTAAAATTTTTAATAGACAAAGATTTGATTTGCATCTGTCTGCTCCTTTTTTACTTCGCCGACCAATAAACTAATATTCCTGTCTCTTTACTCATTATATAATATTTCAAAAAATTTATAAATCAAAACTTCACATGTATTTCTTTTGGGCTTTATCAAAAAAAATTTGTTTTTTTGCAAAAAAAATGTTTTCATATGGGTTTAATTGTGCTAAAGTATCACCGGAAGATATTTTAATCTGCACCCTAAACACGGAGGAGATTTATACAATGAAAAAAATTTACGAAGGTAAGACAAAAGACGTATTCAGCCTGGATAACGGCAATGTAATGTTGAAATTCAAAGATGACTGTACCGGAAAAGACGGCGTTTTTGATCCCGGTGAGAATACAGTCGGTTTGACAATCGAGGGAATCGGCAAGGCTAACCTTGAGACTTCCATCCACTATTTTGAATTATTAAAAGAAGCAGGCATCAAGACCCACTACGTTAGTGCAAATCTTGAGGACGCTACCATGGAAGTTCTTCCTGCAACCGTATTCGGTCACGGTCTGGAAGTAATCTGCCGTTTGGTTGCTACCGGCAGCTTCATCCGCAGATATGGCGAGTATATCGAGGACGGTACTGTTTTGGAAGGCGGTTATGTTGAGTGTACCTTCAAGAACGATGCTTTGGGCGATCCCCTTGTAACCGGTGAAGGACTTGCAGCATTGGGCGTTATGACTCCCGCTATGTTCGAGAGCATGAAGGAGCAGACCCTTAAAATTACCAAGATCGTTGCTGATGATTTGAAGACCCTTGGTCTTGATTTGTGGGATATCAAATTTGAGTTCGGTTACAACAACGACGAAGTAATCCTTATCGACGAAATCGCATCCGGCAACATGCGTGTATACAAAGACGGCAAGATTGTTGACCCCGTTGAGTTGACCAAGATTATCAACAACAGATAATCAATTGCATAAACAAAGGTTCCTGCTGAAGGGTACTCAGCAGGAACCTTTTTAATTGCATATGCAACGCTTTCAACATAGCCTAATTTCCTGAGTGCAGTGCCTCATAATAAGAATAATCCACAAGTCCGCTTATATACTCCAACGCACCCTCTTCCAATTCTTTCACCATGAGACAATCCGGATGAGGCAGACCGATATTCGGTCCCGCCTCTATGCCAAACTTGTAACTCGATTCAAATCCGCGGCTTCTGTAATTCTGTGGATTCCCTTCCACCAGAACTGCTTTATATCCCAGCTTCTTTGCCACTTCAAATCCGTATTCTATTAAATCCTTTGAAATGTGCTGTCTTTGCAACCGTGTTTTTACTGCAACCGGGGTAAGCAGCAACAATTCATTTTCATACTTTCCCTCAATATGGAAGCGGGAAAACATGGCGTATCCGATAACCTCATCATTTCCATCCACCATAATCAATTCCAATTCCGGCAGATAATATTTCTTAGCCCGGATTTCCTCCACCAATTGTCTCACCACCTTGCCTTCTTCCGGACTATCCCATTCCCCAAAAACCTCCTGCACTAAGTCCAAAGACGATTGCAGATATTTTTGTTCCATTGCTTTGATTGTACGTTTCATACTCCATTAACCTCCGTATTCTATCTATTCATTGCATTCCTGTAAGTTCTACTTGCTTCTATTCTTTATTTCATCCATTTCCCGAATCATTTCCTCCAATGAACGATACTCACCACCCCAATACTCAAAAGTACGCATTCCCTCTTCTTCCAAAATCGGACCAATCATCTTGAGAGAAACATTCATTTTACTTAAAATACTTTCATAATCAGGAATGTTTTCTTCAAAGGGCAACAGTTGCTGAAAACTTTTATAAGATACACCAAAAACAATAGTCTTTATTCCCAATGATGCAATCGCCATCAGGCAACGGTTACAAGGCGCACAACTGGTATAAAATACGGCATTCTCAAAGACCCGGTCAGAAAACTTATTTGCACATTTATGAACAAGATTGAATTCGGCATGACCGAATATACCCTTGTGATAA
>SVJP01000202.1 GCA_015068925.1 Oscillospiraceae bacterium | reverse complement strand
TCAGAATTAATCCAGCCAAGCTGTTCGCCGTTGATGAGCCCCTGGGCAAGGTGATATTTCCAATAGGTTGTATTATCTTTCATATATCCGTTGGTGCTTCTGCCCAGAACTGCAATTTTTCCACCGTAAATCTGCATAAACGCGGGAACATGTTTTCTGACAGAAACCCATTTCCAAGATAAAAATCCATCAAGATTATTTGCATACACCTCTGCATTTGATTCGGAGGTGAAGGCTTTTCCTTCCGGCTTGATTGCATTGATTTCATCAAGGAGTTCACGGTAGTTCTTCTGCCACCAGCTTCCGCCGCCCGGGGGATGACCATGATTTTTATCCATGCAAAGATGAGGAACCCGTGTGGCAATCTGGTCAAGATAAATCGCGTCAAAATCATATTCATGAAACATTTTTGAGATTAATGTTTTGAGTTCATTTCTCCACACCTTTGCGGAAGGACACATGGGAGACAATTGAACAAGCTCTCCGTCAGGTTCGTGAGCGGCATAGGTTAGTTTGTGCTGAATCCCCAGCTGATTTTTTACAGCACCGGGGAGAGCATCCTTTGTGAATCTGTAATCCTCTCCTCGTTTATCTTTGTTATCCCACAACAGGGCATTGATATAAGGCATGATTTTAATATCAGCTTCTTTGAGCTTTTCCAGTCCCTTATCGAGGGCTTTTTTTGCCGGTAAAAAGTGAGGATAGTCGTTATTGAAAGGAATTGCATGCCAGTTGTATAAGTGAAAACCGATTGGTACACCCAATTCTTCTCTAAGTTTTATTGGAGTTTCAAACCATGCATTTTCATTATCGTTTTCAATATTGGGACGAAGAGATATGGGAATTGGTTCTTCGTCTTCCGATTCATTGGGCATCCAGTCCATAATCCAGAAGGGAATATCCCGCATCCATTCGGGGATGTTTTCTCTCCCGTTTTCCTTCGCTTTGGGATACCAGTCACATGTTTGGACATATTCTTTGTAAATGTTTGTTGCATCATACCAGTCACCGTCAAATTGTTGCCAGACTGCTTTCCCCGGAAGGATTTGTCCGTTTCCTGCCTGCGTATAGTTTTCTGCAATGAATCTGCATAAAAATCTGATGGTTCCGAATGAATCAGATGCAACGTAAAATTCTTTGAATGCACCATCAGGATCATGAATTGCAAAATATTGACCGCTTTTTTCGGATTCGGTAGAATATACTGCATAAAAGGGCAGAGGGTTTTGAAATCCGGAGGGGTATGCACCAAAGTCAATATAATCCGTATGATTTACATTTTCAAAAATCGCACCACCGTGGCAGGGTCTGAACAAATCACATTTTTCATGGGATGAGAAATACATTCTCGGATAACTGCACCACATCAAGGTATATAATTTTGAGTCATTTTTTACTTCAACGGTCCATTCTATTCTGTTTTGATTCTCTTTTTTTTCATAGGACAGAATGAGCCCCAGTTCTTTGATTCCATAAGGATGTTCGAATCGGAATTCGTGATCTTCTGCTGTGACAGCAGTCCAATCAGAAGCGGTATCACAAAAAACGGTGTTGCCGGTTTCTATATTTTTGAACAGCATGGAAACCATGGGATATTCTTTTCCGTTGTGAACAAATACTGCACCGTCTTTTTTGATATGATAATCAATTTTAAAATTTCCGCTGATGATAGAATGTTCCGGAACAAGCTTTTTCGGTTCTTCCTTATTTTCAAAGCAAGGAGGAAGGGGGGTGTTTTCAAAAGTATATGCCGTTTTCAAAGGCGTGTTTTTTCCGTAGAAGGTTAAATCATCATTGTAAAAGTTGGTATGTGTGTGCGCGTCAACAACATCTCCCGCCATGCTTACGTTACCACCGGTGATTTTCAGGAACTTTTTTTCTCCTTTTAAAATCAGATGGCCGTTAAATCCGTAATAGGGAGGAGTTGTTGTTATAGGAAAAAACTCAGGAATGTTTGCCCCACCTATTTGTGTCAGACCATCAAGATTCAATTTTGTTCGAGCAACGAAATAAGAACAGTCATAGATTTTTTCGGTGGATTCAAAATAAGTTTCGAGCAAAATGGTTGCGCTGTTGTTACTCATGGTAAAGAGATTAAACGCTGTGAGCTCAGGTGTGATTTTGGAAGTAATTCTTAACTTTTGATCTTCTTCTGTAACTACGGCTTTTTCTCCATAAATCGGAACAGAGAACATTTCTCCGGTATACGCACTATTATCGTAAAAATGTTTGTTAAGGAATATTTCATCTTTGAATTCAAGCTGATAGTTTTGATTGTCAGATAACACAGAGAGTGTTAACCCGTTGTCGTCCATGTGAAATAATGCTGTACTATTTTTCCCAAAATGGTATTTGTATTGATTATCCATGGTATCACGCTCCTTTTATTTCAGTATAGCATACTTTATATATAAAATCAATCACTTTCAGGTTGTTCTATTTCAGATTCAACTGATAATTGAATTGAAATTTCTTGACAAAAAAGTGTTGCGATGATACAATTTAAATAGAAAAATCAGAGGAGATGGTTTGAAGTGATAGCCGGTGTTCACAATTACAGTTTCAATGTGTCAAGGGGACGGTTCTCTTGACACATATCCACTAAAAGGAAAAATGAATTGAAACAACGAACGGACTTATACAATAGATGGTATATGCATCAACCATTTAGTACTGTGGAAAATTGCCCTCATTGTGATGATTTAGAATGGCCAAATTCGTAGTTTTAGGAGAAACTTTATATGATGAAAAAAATTATATTTATCTCTGTCTTCATTATATTATTTAATATAAATAATTTAGTTTTTTCTGAGCCAAATTATTTGTTAAAAGATATTATTTCTGCAGATGAGACAATATCTATTGATAAAAACTATGTAGAGTATCAAGAACATAATTTTAATGTGATTACAAAAATCTCTCCAGAACTGAACTTGTCAAGTAAAAGTAGACACTAAAAACCACGAATTATGCAAACCCT
Organism: Oscillospiraceae bacterium; assembly: GCA_015068925.1. Lineage (GTDB taxonomy): Bacteria > Bacillota > Clostridia > HGM11514 > HGM11514 > SIG438. The sequence continues at coordinate 56 of SVJP01000202.1, read as the reverse complement.
TGTTCGATTCTATATTGAACAGGGGTTTTGTAATTTAATTTGTATGATAATCTTTC
>SVJP01000201.1 GCA_015068925.1 Oscillospiraceae bacterium | reverse complement strand
CGATAGTTGAAAGAAATTTAAGAAAATAGTATATGAAAAAGTGGCAGTTTATTTGACTGTATAATTGACATCTCCCTTTATGATTAACAGACAAGGGGGATGTTTTTTTGCTCATTAGTGTTGTTTCGCTTATTTATGCGAAAATATCCAATAATAACCAAAAATAAAGTCAAAACAAAGCAAAAAGAAACTAAATAAAAATAAATTACTATTGACAAAGGTGGCATTTTATTATATAATATTTTTGCGATTAAAAGATAATTAAAACACAAAAATGTGTCAATCTGACGCTACTATTAAGAATATGGAGGTTTTTTTCGTGGATTCATTGCTTGAAAAAGTTTACAGTATTCAGCCCGAGGACATGGATGAATACAAAAAACATCTGATGGTGGGTGGCGGAAGTCCCGGTCCGTGCCTTGTAAAAGGTAAAGGAATCCGTGTATCGGATATAAACGGCAAAGAGTATATCGACTGTACATCACAAAGCTGGGCTTTATATTTGGGTCATGGAAATGACGAAATCAGAGATACGGTATACGAGCATATGGGAAATACCGGTCACATACATCAGGGATTTGACACAAAGCCCCGTTTTGCACTTGCAAAAAAGCTTGCTGAACTGGCACCGAAGAACCTGAACCGTGTATCTTTTACGGTAGGAGGAGGTCCTGCAATTGAAGCTGCTATGAAAATAGCGCTCAAGAACAGACCAGGGGCACGCAGATTTTTAACATTAAAGGATGCGTACCATGGCACAACACTCTCAACTGCAGGTGCTTCATGGATTTCAACAAAAGCGGCAGGTGAATTCACCGGATATCAGAATTTTTCCCGATGCTTAAATGATGTATTTACGCGTATCCCAAATCCATATTTGTATCAGTGGGATATGACTGATAACCCTGAAGATTGTATTGACTACTGCCTTAAGGTTGCAAGAGAAACTTTGATAAACGGAGTGTGCGGACCTGTTGCCGGTATTATTGTTGAACCAATCCAGGCAAGCGGAGGTCAGATACCGCTTCCGAAACGCTATTTGCAGGGACTGCGCGCGCTTTGTGATGAAATGGGTTGTCTGTTGATTTTTGATGAAATTCAGACATATTGCAGAATCGGCAGCTTCTTTGCAGCTAATTATTATGATGTTGAACCTGATATTATTTGTTTGGGTAAAGCGCTCGGAGCAGGTTTCCCGATTGCTGCAGTTATCATCCATGACCGTTTAAAAGGTTTTGATATAAACGGTGAAGAACTTCACACATTTGCAAACAACAGTATTTCACAAATTGCTGCATTAAAACAAATTGATATTATTGAAAGAGATAACCTTCTTGAAAACGCAAATATTGTAGGTAAGCACATTGCCGACAGATTATCCGTGATGCAAAAAGAAATACCGCAGATTGGAGATATTCGTCAGGTTGGATTACATATTGGAATTGAGATGGTAGAGGACCCTGTAACAAAAGAGCCTAATAAGAAAGCCGGCGAGATTAAGTCAAAGGCAATGGAAAACGGAATGATTCTCGGTACAGGCGGTTTCAGAAAAAATATTCTTAAAATTAAGCCTCCATTGATCACAACATTGGAAGAGGCCGACGAGATTTGTGACATCTTCTACAAAACCTTGAAGGAAGTTCTGTAAGTTAAAGGAGAATAAACTTATATGTTCGAAATATCATTAAAAGGTAAGACCGCTTTGGTAACCGGCGGTGCCAGAGGTATTGGTGCCCAAATTTGTAAGCAGATGGCAAAAGCGGGCGCTAGGATTATTGTGAATTACTACAACTGCGATGCAGACCGTGAGGCACTTAAGACCTTGGTTCCATTGCTGGAGGAAAATGGCGTTGAGGTTCTGACCTGCATGGCAGATGTGGCAAACGAGGACGAAGTCAATGCCATGATGAAAGAGGCAGAGAAATTTGGCGGTGTGGATGTATTGGTTCACAATGCGGGCATTACTCCAGTTGCAAAGATTGAGGAAATGAGCACCGAAGTGTGGCGCAGAGCCATGGGAGTTATTCTGGACGGAGCCTTTTTCCTCACACGAGGTGCACTTCCTCATATGCTTGAGCAAGGTAAGGGTAGCTTTATCATGGTAACAACCAACTGCACTGTCAACGGCGGTGGCGGAAGTGCTGCTTATCCTGCGGCAAAGTGTGGCGTAGAGGGTTTGGTAAAGCAGCTTGCCTATGAATATGCAGGAAAGGGAATCCGGGCAAACGTGATTCGTCCTGCGGTGATTGATACGGATTTGTTGAGACAACGATATCCCTCCGATGAGGAAATCGCCGAATACGGAAAAAGACTTCCCGTAGGTCATGTCGGAACAGCGGAGGATATTGCAAATGTGGCAGTTTTTCTGGCATCGGATATATCCGAGTATATCTGCGGTGAAAGTATTCTTGTAGATGGCGGAAGAACCTACTACAAAAAATGATTAAATAACGAAAAAACAATAAAAATAACGAAAAATGAGGAGGGAACAATGCATGCTTAAATATGGCAAAAGATTCATAAGTTCTTTGCTTGTAGTCGCTATGCTTATCTCGGGATTGACAACTGTTGCTTTTGCGGAAGAAAGCAGCCAGGCAGACAAAGTAGTTATGACAGAAGATTTTCAATCTTGCGATGTAGGTGCATCGACAGTCAAAGGATACAGCTGCGTTACGAAAGGCAATGAGTGGAAGATTAAAGAGGAAGACGGCAATAAGTTCTATGCCATGACCGTTAACACTTCCAGCGATGCCTACTTTAACGGTACCCTCCCCGAAGTGTTGGGGGGAAAGTTTGTATTCCAGTTTGATATCAGATTCCTTGATTACGGCCCCGTTGAAAAATTGTTGTATTTTGCTGCCGATGGTGGAGGAGATATTTTCACAATTAAATTCAACGCCGACGGAACAATGACAACAAATGACGGTACCTTCATTGCGAACTATGCGCTGAATAAATTCTATACAGTTACATTGGAAATGGATGCTGACAAAGACACAATGAGTGTCAAGTTCAACAATAAATGGAGACGTCTCAATCATCCC
>SVJP01000200.1 GCA_015068925.1 Oscillospiraceae bacterium | reverse complement strand
CGGTTGCTTGCTTTTTGCCAAAATGAACACTTGCCGTACCCACGTACTGTCTGCGATTCATTTTGACAAAATATCCCTTCCTTTTTCTTGGTCTGCCAGCCTGTCGATAGGTTTATCGACAGGCTGAGGTGCAGCAAATTTTGCTGCACCTGAACAATCAGAATCAAGAGTAGGGAATCAGTCCCTTTTTTATAACCCAATCAAGCTCAAAGCAATGGTTCCGAGGATAATTCCGAGCCATTGTTTTTTTGTGCACGTTTCCTTCAAAAACACACGGGAAACCACCAAGGACACAAAAATCAACCCTCCGTTTGCCACGGGGAAAAAGATGATTTTGAGAATCACCCCTGCCATAAACAAATTCAGAATATGCACCACGCCCAATGCGGCTCCCGTACAAACCGAAAGAAGCAACAACTTCTTGTTTGGCTTGAAGGTAGCACTTTCCCGTTTTTCGCAAACCCTCCATCCTGCCAGCTGAATCAATGCAGCAACCAAAAAGGCAACTCGGATAAAGGAAATAATTTCACTTTTATGGTCTGACATCTGATGGGTTCCCTGCAACACACCGATGGCACCCAATCCAAGCATGGCTCCGAAGGAAAACAAAATCCATTTGTTGCCCTTGCTTTCTCCCCGTTTCAAATCCAGAGAAAGTCCCATGCCGACAATCAACAGCATCAACAGAACAATCTGATGCCACCGAATTACTTCATCCCAGAAAAACACGCCGTACACAATGGGCACCAGCAATCCCATTCCCTGAATGAAGGTGACAAAGGAAAAAGCACCTGTCTTCAATGCCTTCAGGTAAAAATACTGATTCACCCAGATGGACAGGGCAAACAACACCCCTGTAAGCACGGTAAACCAAGAACAACGGTAATCGGGAATCACCAAGAGCACCGCAAAGGAACCCAGATACAGCCAAAAATTAAATTGATACAAATCGGTTTCGTTGTTCAAAAGCTTTTTGCTGAAACGGTCGGACACCACATTTTTTCCCACCTCCAGCAAAATGGCAATCAACAAAAGCAAATAATAAAACATTTCTTTATCTCCTCTTTTCTGCCTTCAATCGTGCTCTGATATGAGAAAATGTCTTTTCTTCCCCTTCCTCTGCCAGCATCCGAAGCCAACTTTCCAAAAGAGCAGAGGTTTCGGGGTGAATGAAGCGATGATTCCGTCCCCTTTCAAAATACTCCAAGGGATGACGGGAATTGTAATTGTCTTTTTGATAAATTTTACTTGCCGCCACACGGTCGCAAAACATTTCTGCCACATACCGGAGAGGCATTTTTACCGGACGGAGTCTTTTTTCTACAGGGTCATAGTCTGTCCAATATTCAAAATGGTGCTTGTTTCTGCCCTTATGATGAAGCCAGGCTTTGGAATAGCCGTATTCCTCACGTTCCCGTTCATTCGGACTTCTGCCGCCGTCTGCATAATATTTCGCTCCCGAGCAAAACTCGGCGGGGGTATATTTGGACAAATCATGTCTGAGTCCCTGCCAAAAAATTCCCACCTTTGCACAATGCCGAATCACCTGATGCCGATGACGGGTGATGGTAGAAAAATGTCCCCAAGCATTTGCCATAGTTCTTCCTCTTTTCTTTGTTCGAAATCCTTTCTATTGTACCATATATTTTCGCTGATTGTCAAGGAAAGAAGGGATAAAAATGAAAAAATCAGCAATACTAAAAATATCAAAACAGAAAGGAATGGAAATTTATGATTGAACAAGATACAATTAAACTTCTCAGAGAATGTGATGCAGGTGTGAAAATGGGAATTTCATCCATCGAAGACGTATTGGAACATGTAAAAAGCAGCAGATTGAATATCTTGCTGACCGACTGCAAAAAAGAACATGACAAGCTGGATTCCGAAATTCAAACCCTCCTTGCCAAATACAAGGACGACGGAAAAGAGCCTGCCGCTATTGCCAAGGGAATGTCGTGGATGAAAACCACGGTGAAAATTGCAGTAGACGAATCGGACAAAACCATTGCTGATTTAATGACAGACGGATGCAACATGGGAGTCAAATCCTTAAACAAATATCTCAATCAATACGAAGGGGCGGACGAGGTGTCCAAGGACATTGCAAAGCGCTTAATCAACTTAGAAGAACAGCTTGCCATTGATATCCGAAGCTTTTTATAAAACAAAAAGGAGATGTAGTAAATTGATTACATCTCCTTTTCAGTCTGTTCAAAGCATCAGTTATTCCAATTCGTATTTTTCCATATAGTGAAGTCCGTCAGGAGATTGTTTGAGTCTTAACACAAAATTGAATTTATCCACTTCGGTACACATTCCAAAATCAGGTTCAGGAAATACATCATTTTGTGACGGGTCAAAAAATTTAGCACCTGATGTTACCTTCAACAGTTCAATTCCTTTTTCTATGTCAAGCTCCGTTCCCAAAAGCAGGCTTTTGATGTATTCCGCACACAAAGTGTCTTCTTCTGTTTCTGCCAATGCTTCCAATCCCATACAAACCAAAGAAACCTCTTCTGCACCGCTTTGCTTAATGTATTTTGCGATAGCACGGGCAGTTACCAAGCTTCCACCCAAAATTTCATCTGCCTGTATTGCATTGGCAATTCCCTGGGTACCTGCACTTGTGGTATGCACCACAGTCTTCCCCTTTACATCAATTTGAGAAAGCTCCCAAGGGGAATTTCCTGTATCAAAACCGGGTAATATTTTCCCGTGACGTTCCCCTGCCAAAACAATAGACGGATTTTCTTTTTTCAGCTGATAAGCCAACTGGACATCACCAACAGGAATGACTTTTTCCGCACCCTGTGCCATCATATAGGCTTCCATGGAAAAAGCTCTGAATACATCAATAATTACGGTAAGACCTTTTGCTTTTTTTGCTCCTTCAATTAATTGCAAAATGGTAATATTCATCATTAGTTCTCCTTTTTTTAATGAATTGAATTGCCTTTTAATGCACGAAGTGCAATTCATGAGCCGCAAGCCAAAACTTCACTTACTTTAGTAAACTTCACTATCACAAGATAACTTCACTTGCCCGTTAGGGCAAACTTAGTTGATTTCATCGGAGAT
>SVJP01000199.1 GCA_015068925.1 Oscillospiraceae bacterium | reverse complement strand
ACAGTCGTTTACCTTCAAATTTAATACTTTTATCCACCGTCATTTTGACCATAGTCCTTTCGTGGCAGATTCGCTTTTTTTTCTGAATTTCTGGTAAAATATAACCATAGAATTCAAGGAAAGAAGGTGGTCCGGATGCCAATAACTGAAGAGTTTGTAAAACATCTCATGGAGCAAAATAAGGTTATGGCGGAGCAAATTTCGCAGTTGACAAAAACTGTTGAAAACTTAAACCAGACCATCCAAAAGCTGCAGGAGCAATTAAACGCCAGCCATCAGGCAAAAAAAACTGGGGGGGGACAGGAAGGACACGAAGGAAAATACCCGCCACGAGATTGATATCGTGGTTAAGACCTCCGTTACGGCACATGAGCTTATCCTTGTGAAAAGCTGCCTGCTTTGGTTGTTGCCTTAAATACAGTCGGTGCAGTCAGCATTAACCGTACCCATGAGATACTGGGCAGTGTTTTCAGCATTCCGTGGCAGAAAACCATCCGGAACAGACCTGGGCACCCCGGTTCAGGGAGCTTCTTTTGGCCATGAAAAAAGCAAAAGACGAGGCCATTGCAAACAATGAGGCTTCCGTCAGCTGTGATCAACTGGAAATATTTGATTTTTGTGTTCCCTTCGATAATAACCAGGCGGAACGTGATATCCGAATGGTAAAAGTAAAAACCAAGGTATCCGGATGTTTCCGCAGTATGGAAGGTGCGCAGGAATATCTTACAATAATGTCTTACATTGTCATTAACACTTCCTCTTAAACTTCTTTTTCTTCTTGCATGTCTGTAATTTTATTATCCTTCTTACTCAATTCTACAAAAGGAAACTATCCTAAAAAGTAAAGTGTACAATTGGAAACTTATGGCTTTTCCATTTTGCAACTTGAAACACCTTATCAGGGTACTTTATAATGGAAATATATTAATTATGGGAGTGTTTATTATTAAAAAGAAAAAACTAAAAACTCAAATATATTATTTTGCCAAAGGAATATTCAGTCAGGAAAATTTGGTACATCAAGGCTTTATGAAGGAATTTACTCCTTCCGGTTATTCCTGCAATGATTTTTATAAAATCATATACAATGCCCCAACGCTGACCTTTGGGATATACAAGTAAGTACTATCAAAGATTAAGCATCATTCAGCTAAGCAGTTTTGATACTATTGATGATTTCTTTGCAACACTGATAGATTTGGTAAATAATTTATTTAAAACCGAAGTAACAACTGCCAAAGCCCCCGGATACTAAAGTAGAAATGCCGGATTATATTCATTCCCATTGTTTTAATTATGATTTTCAAATAAGCAAAATGGCTGAAGATTTTAATATTACCCCTCAATACTTGAGGAAAGTTTTCAAAACCCAAACTGTGCGTTTCTTCAAAAACGAACCGGTATAACGCCGGGGCAATATCGTGGCTTGAATAAAAATCAGGAATTATATGAAAAGGAGATTTCCCTATGAAAACACTATTATTAGGTGACTTATCACCAACCAACGCTACCAACCCATTGTTCACTCAAAAGGATACGAAAACACTTTTTACCGATGTCATAACACTTTTTCAGGGAAATGATGTGAATTTTGTCAATCTGGAGTGTGCCCTTACCGAATGCGAGGATGACATTGAAAAATTCGGTCCCCCTCTAAAGGCATCCCCCAACACCGCTTCCGTTCTTAAGGAGCTTGGGGTTAATTGTTGCGGACTAAGCAACAATCATATTTTTGATTATGGTATTCAAGGTGCGGTGGATACCATGGAATGGTTGTCACACGAAGGAATTGATTATACCGGCTTCGGAAGCAATTACGAAGATTCCAGAACCAATCTGATATACTCTATAGATGGAGAAACAGTAGCTATTATCGCTGTTTGTGAACACGAATACTCTTATGCTTTAGAGGACCGCATGGGCAGTCGTCCCTATGACGAATACGACACCATAGAAGATATCCGTAAAGCCAAAAAAGATTGCGACAGAGTTATTGTTATTTACCATGGTGGCAAAGAACTTTGTCAATATCCTTCTCCCCGATTACAGAAATTGTGTCGTGCTATGGTGCGAAATGGTGCTGATGTGGTACTTTGCCAGCACAGTCATTGTATCGGGTGTTACGAAAACTATGAAGATGGACATATCCTTTACGGTCAAGGTAACTTTCATTTTGTAAACCCTGATTTCCTTTCTCCCGAAACCGCAGAGCTCTGGAATCAATCTTTGGCTGTAAAATATAATACTACAAACAATTTCATTGAATTTGTTCCAATCGTAAACACTGATTGTGGTATCACTCTGGCAAAAGGTGATGAAAAAGATTTGATCATGACTGCTTTTGCAGAAAGAAATCAATCATTAATAGACGGCATCTGGAAAGAAGGCTGGCACGCTTTTTGTGAAAGCGTCAAAAATAATTATGTAGACACCATCAGTGTTGCCTGCACTGAAAATGCAACTGAAAGACAAAACAAAAAATTTGGTCATTATCTAGACTGTGAAGCACACACTGACGTGTGGAGAGAATTATTTCCAACTGCTAACCAAACTAACGAAAGATAGAAGTGACACGTTTGTGTACAATTTCTTAAAATACTAACAAAAAGGAGAATTTTCATGAACATTAAAAAACTTTATTTTAAGGAAAAAAGCTATACGGGCATTTCAGGTTTTTTCTCTGCCTATGGTAGTTTTGGCGTTGTGGACGGTATTGACAGTGATATTGAAAAAATTGAAATAAAAGAAAATGATCTTTGTTTTGAAAACGAAAGCTTTTCTACCTGTTGTCGTTTTACCGATTTAAGTGAGGGTGTTGTTATGCGCGAGGACACTTTCAGAGCCAAAGAAGACCTTACTCTTAACCGATACACAAGTCGTTTTTGTCTGGATGGCGGTGATTATGAGGTCTATACCCAGTTCAGTTGTTGGGGCAACGAATCATTGGGCAAGTGGCAAGATCTTGTAACAGGGGTTGAGGTTTCTAACCTTGGTATTCGTACTACAGAAGAAGCAACACCTATGCTGGCTGTCCGCAACAAAGGTAACGGTAAAATCTTTGTACTTCATCTTATGCCAAATGCCCATTGGAAATTAAGGGTTTCAAGAAAACGTGTGCCCACA
>SVJP01000014.1 GCA_015068925.1 Oscillospiraceae bacterium | reverse complement strand
CGGTTATATTGTTTTGTTCCAAGTTCTTCTTTGTGCGCTTGACCTTTTTGGTATCCTTACTTTTTTCTCTCAATTATTCACTTTCGGTCAAGCAACAGGATTCGGAAAAGGAATATTAAGCGGATTTATTGAGATGACGTCGGGTATCAATCTAATGTCGCAGTTTCATGGTATTCATCCACGAATATTATTATCATGCACCTCGTTAGTGTTGGGATTTGGCGGAATATGTATTCACGCTCAAACATTTGGAATCATCAAGTATTACAACAAAAAAACATACCTGACAGGCAAATCACTGCAAGGTATGTTTTCATCCATCATTACTTACTTATTTTATCCGATATGGATATCTGACACTCCCGTTTTCTATACGCATATTCCCACACAACAAGAACTAAACGGTGAACTTTATCTGACACTGTTTTTATTGGCGGTCACATTGCTTCTTTATCTGATTTTTTTAATCCTATCCTATGTTCGATCAAAGAAGTGATACAGCAAGTTCTGCATTATGAATCGCTTTTTTCTTCATATTACTCATCATGGAACCATATTCTGATTCACGAGCCAATGCTGTCAACCGCACCAATTCTTGGGCATCAATTTTCTCAACAGATAAATAGCTTTCCAACCCTAAATAACATAAATATCCTTGCACCTTTGGGTCGTACACAATCCCAACAGGCGCAGCACCTACCGATGCAGCATAAATCAGAGAATGTAGCCTCATGCCAACCACCGCTGCACTCTTTTTCATTAAGCCCAGTACTTCATCAGCTTTCAAATTTTCCAGTACCATTGCATCTGTACCTTTTGCAACCATACGGCAAATTTCCGTATCTTCTGATGGTTGCATGGGAAGAAGCAGACTTTTACACCCATAGCGACTTCTCATCTCTACCATATATCGTTTTACCTCTTTACAAATAGTTTCATCAAAAGTTTTCCAATTTCGCAACGAAATAATGATAGGTGGTTGATTACAACCATACCGGCAAAGCAATTCATCACTTTTTTCTTCACTGCATTCCTTTAATCTTAATGCAGGATCAGCTGTAACAGTTATTTCAGGAATATCAACATTCATTTTTCGAAGTTCTATCAAAGAATCAGGATCGCGAAGAGTAATCAAATCAACTCGATTGAGTATTTTCCCGGCAATCAACCGATTCAACGAAGAGTCAACCGGTCCGATACCATTGGCATATAGCATCACCTTGCATCCGCATTTTTTTGCCATTCCAATTAACGTTAAATAATAATATAACGATTTGGAACTAGTAGCATCTTGAATCAAGCTGCCGCCACCGCTTATTAAAAGCTTTGTTTTTTTCAGGATTCTGAATATTTCTTTTAAATCCATTCGATTTACCGCTTTCACATGATGCATCCTGGCAGTTTCTTCTGGATTTTGAGATAAAACAACAATCGAAAGTCCCGGTCGACATACTCTCAAATCCTGCAAAATCATTTGCAGAAGTGCTTCATCACCGCTATTTCCAAATCCGTAATAACCGGATAACATTATATCATATATCATACCATTCACCGCTTACTTATCTAACACAGCACGATATGCTTTTTCGGCATCGTCCGCCATTCTTCTTACCGAATAATGACGATCTACCGTTTTTTTACAAAAACGGCATATCTGCTCTTGTTCCGTTTTTTTAAGATTATAATATTCTAAAATACTGTTTTTTACTGATTCAACCGTAGGCATCATTTCGCCACGGCAGGTGAAATTACTGCCAAAAGCAGATTCTTCTTTCTCTGATCGATATAATCCCAAATCCCCCTCGTTGCCTGCCAAAACCGTTGGTTTTTCTGCCGCCATTGCTTCTAATGCTGCACGGCTGACACCTACAAACAAATCAGCAGATGCAACAAAACGATTAATGTCAGTACGAGGTCCTGTTAATTTAATAAATTGGTCTCCCAATGTTTTATTTACAGCTTCTGCTTTTGCAATAATCTCATGGTACACATCTCCACCGCCAACAATCACAAGCTCTGCATTTGGAATCTCCTTTTTAATTTCTGCAAAAGCTTCCACCAATAAAAAGGCTACATCTGCACGGCTTCTGTCCAACCGACTAATATGAACAATACGAAATGCATCCTTATCAAAGCCAAACTCAACCGCTACACTTCCAAAAGAAATATTTTTAGAAAAACGATCTGTATTGATTCCGTTAATTGTAACCACAATCTGTTCTTCCGGTAATTGATATTCCTTGATTAAATAAGATTTAATATCTTCACTAACAGCAATGGTTTCCTGTCCCCAATTGGTAAGATATTTCAAACCCTTTCCAGTTTCAAAAACCCAATGAGCAGTGGTGACAAACGGAATTTTGTCTTTGCGACACACCTTCCCTGCAATAAATCCCGGAATTCTGGCATGAGCATGAACCAAATCAATCTTTTCATTTTTTATAATTTTGCGCAACATTCGATATGATTTTAACATATTGGAAGGTTTTTTATTATGCAGTGGAACTTGATAATGCACAATTCCTGCCGCTTCCAATTCGGGCACAAATGCTCCACCGTTAGAGGCGATAATCACCCGATAACCACGTTGTTGCAATGCAAGTGACAATTCCATAATATGTGTTTCGGCACCACCAATATCCATTGACATTTGTGCCATCAATAAATTACAAGGTAATTTTCCCATAATTTCCTCCAAAGTTTTATTCTTCTCCTTTTATGGTAACACAATCCAAAGAAAAAATCAATCCCTAATTCATTCTTTTTGACTTTTTTCTATTTTTATGGTATAATAAAAATAACAACAGAAAGGAGCTGTGCTATGGAAGTTGCAGGAATTGTATGTGAATATAATCCTTTTCACAACGGTCATCAATATCATATTGAACAAACAAAAAAGATTTCCGATGCTTGTATCTGTATTATGAGCGGTAATTTTGTACAACGTGGTGATGCGGCTTGTGTAAATAAATTTATTCGTGCGGAGGCAGCGATTAAAGGCGGTGCAGATCTTGTATTGGAATTACCTGCAGTATTTGCATGCCGTTCTGCAGAAACCTTTGCTCATGGGGCCATTTCCATCCTTGAACAAACCGGCATTGTCTCCCTTCTTTCTTTCGGAAGCGAAACCGCACAATGTGATGAACTCATAAAAGCAGGTGCTTTCTTTGCATATGAATCCGAGGATTTCCGAAAACGATTGACAGAAGAATTGGATAAGGGCATATCTTTTCCCGTAGCAAGAGCAAATGCCGTGAAAGAAGAATCCTTTGGATTCTTGCTGGATCATCCAAACGATTTATTAGGAATAGAATATTGTAAAAGTATCACACTTCTGCGTTCCGACATAACACCGTGTCCTATCCTTCGATATAAAACCGGTCATCACGATAAACATACGCAAGATCATTTTTCTTCGGCAAGTTATCTGAGGATGCATCCAAATGAGCTTGAGACCAATTCCCCATTCGCTCCTTTATTACGGGATGGAGGTTTTCCTGTTAATACCGAGTTGTTTCAATCCGTTTTACTGGCACATCTTCGTCGCATTTCTGCAGACGAACTCTCACAAACGGCCGATTGTACAGAAGGATTGGAATATCGCTTAAAGCAAGCAGCACTGGAAGGAGAAACTTTACAAGATGTAATCGCCCTTGCAAAAACAAAACGTTACACTCAAACACGGATTCAAAGAATTCTGATTAATTCTTATTTAGGTATTTTAAAAGATTCTTATATTCCTGAATACTTTCGTGTTTTGTCTGCAAACAAAAAAGGAACGGAACTTCTGCGAATGATTAAGCAAAAAGGAAATCTACCTATTATTACCAATCTTTCCAAACAAAAAATTGATTCCAAAGCACTGGAAATTGATATCAATGCAGGAAATTTTTACGCTCTTTTACAATCAAAAAACCGTCAAGGTGGTATGGATTATACCACTTCTCCACGGTTTCTTGATTGATAAAACATTCCCTTTCGGACGATGGTAAGAAGGAACATACATCACGATATCATTCTTGTGATTTCTTTTTTCATACGTTTCATAATTCTTTTTTCCAATCTCGAAATATACGATTGTGAAATTCCCATCATGTCTGCAACCTCTTTTTGTGTTAATTCATCCCCACCGTGCAACCCAAATCTCAACTCCATGATTTTTTGTTCACGCTTAGACAACTTATGTAATGCCAGATACAGCAATTGTCTATCCACCTCATCATCCAATTGTTTGTCAACACAATCTGAATCAGAGCCTAAAATATCAGACAATAACAATTCATTTCCATCCCAATCCACTCTTAGTGGTTCGTCTATGGATACCTCCGTTTTTTGAGAACTGGTTTTTCTTAAATACATTAAAATTTCATTTTCAATGCATCGTGAAGCATATGTTGCAAGTTTAATTTTTTTCTCTGCATTAAAAGTATTAACCGCTTTCATCAGACCAATGGTGCCGATAGAAATCAAATCTTCAATTCCAATTCCTGTATTCTCAAATTTTTTTGCAATATATACCACCAAACGCAAATTGTGTTCTATTAATACATCGCGTGCCTCTTCGTCTCCTTGATTCAAGCGATAGATACATTCCCCTTCCGCTTCTGCACTTAGGGGAGGTGGTAACACATCATTCCCTCCAATGTAATAAATCCGATTTCCACACTTGAGATGCTGTAAAAACACCGCATAAACTTCCATCCATTTTCCTGTTTTGTTCATAATTTACACCTCTTTTATATTATCATTGAAGGATTCAACAAAGCAGTATAACTCTGATCATCCGACAATTTTCTTTTCACAATGCCTACTAACACACGATTTAAAACAAGTTGGTTATTTTCGCTAACAATTGTAATCTGTTCGGGACGAAATGCGGTCATCAAACCGTTCCCTTCTTTTACAGTTGAAAAAGGGACCTGATAAACGGGTTCCGGAATAGGTCCAACGATAGTCTTCCCTACAAAGCCTTGTAATTCTTCTGATAAAACCTCTGAAATTTCATCATATTCTGCTATCATAACAGGAAAACCTGTGATCGGTTCGTGCAATTGACAACCTGTATCAATTAATGCACACAACCAAATTTCCTTTCCCTGATTCCGTATCTTGACATTTTTAATTCCATTATTATAAAAACGGTGATAAAGTTTGGAACCAACGGTCAGAAATATCCAACAACAAAAAAAGAGTAAAATAAATTGAACTATTGAAAAATCAAAATAAAAAACTCCGTTAATTACAAACCCTTGACCCGAATTCGTTAAAATATGATATAATATTCCGCCAATTAAAAAGGCAACTGCCAAAAACAAAAAATAAAATTTTAAAAACTGCAGCACCGTTTTTGGTTGATATGATATCAGAACCATCATTGCACCGATGAGGAATTGAAAAAACGGGTTATTCAATACAGAAAATATTACTGATAAAACTCCATAAATTCCACCAAAGAAGGAACAAAGTACCATTCTTTTTCCTTTATGTAATCCACGAGATACAATGGATAAAATCAAATAATCCATCGAAAAGTTAATGAAAAACAACAAATCAGCATACAATACCATAGCCTCTCCTCTTTCCCTATTCTTATTATACATGAAATGCATAAAAAAAATTGTCGTAATAAGGAAAGAAAAACAAAAAAATAAACGACAGGAAAAACCTGTCGTCTACATTCTTTTACATCTTTACATAAATTTTCTTCTCCAAATATTCGGAGAAAATAACAACAAAACCGGATATATTTCCAATCTACCCAAAAGCATATCGGCACAAAGAACCCATTTTGATAAAACAGAAAGACCGCCATAATTCATTACAGGACCCACTTCTGCTAATCCGGGACCTACATTATTGATACATGACAAAACCGCAGATAATGTCGTTTCCATTCCCCTTCCGTCTATCGCTACCAAAAAAACCGAAATGATAAACAATCCAAGAAGCAGTACCAGATAAACCAATGTACTGTGAACAATATCTGTTTCCAATCCTTTTCCATCCATTTTCAAACGGGTAACTGTTTGAGGATGAATCATTTTTCTGATTTCGTTCACCATTGCTTTCCAAAGAACCTGTAATCGAATTACTTTTAATCCTCCACCGGTTGAACCTGCACATGCACCAATTATCATGACAAGCAACAAAATGCATTCTGCGGCTTCATGCCATTGGTCGAAATCTGCAGTAATAAACCCTGTGGTACTGATACAGGAAGCCACCTGAAATGCCGAATAACGAAAACTCAAAAGCAAGGAATTATACTCAGGATAAATAAAAAACATAATCCCTATGGTTGCCGCAGCAACAATACCAAAAAAAACCTTCCACTCGCTATTTTGCCGAATTGCTGAAAATTTTCTAATTAATAAAAAATAAAACATATTAAAGTTGATGCTGAATAACAACATAAAAACAGTAATAACCCAGTCGATATATGCACTATCAAAATGGGCAATGCTGGCATTCTTGTTGGAAAAGCCCCCTGTACCAGCCGTTGAAAATGCATGAATGATACTATCATAAACAGACATTCCCCCGGCATATAACAAAATTGCTTCCAAAAGTGTCAAAGCTAAGTAAATACCATATAAAATCTTGGCCGTTAACATCCCTTTTGGCACTAATTTTCCTACAGACGGACCAGTTAATTCTGCTCTCATAATATGAATAGAATGATTTTCGCTGACGGGAACTACTGCCATAACAAATAACAATACTCCCATACCGCCAATCCAATGGGTAAAGCTGCGCCAAAACAGAACACCATATGGCAATCCTTCAATTTGACTTAATACAGTAGCCCCTGTTGTAGTAAAGCCTGAAACCGTTTCAAAAAATGCATCCACAAACTTAGGAATCCATCCACCCAAATAAAAGGGCATAGAACCTCCCAAAGACAAAAGCACCCAAGTCATAATCACAACAAAAAGGCCTTCTTTTGCATAAATGGTACGGTCTCTTACCTTCATTAAAACTGCCGGTAAGCTGATTCCGGCCAAAAACAATGCAACTAAAGAAAAAATAAAAACGCTATCCCATTCACAATAAATGATGGATACAAACAAAGGCAAACACATTAAAAGCGCCTCTGCAAATAACATTTTCCCAACAATTTGAATAATTAATTTTCTGTTCAATGTTTGTTCTACCTCTTATGCCTGTAATATTTCTTTTAAATCCTTTAACTGTTGATTCCTGCTTACCACAATCACACTATCACCGATTTCAATCTTATCATTCCCGCCCGGAATAATGGGAATCCTCCGACGGACAATGCTTGCAATCAGCAAATTCTTTTTTAATCTTAAATCCTTTAAAGGGACACCGATATATGGACCATCTTCGCGAGCAATAAATTCTAACGCTTCCACTTGATTATCAACAAGACGATACAACGTTTCGATATTACTTCCCAATGAATTCTGCATCGCACGAACATAACTGACAATGTGATTTGCTGTAATGTTTTTCGGAGAAACAAAGCTCTCTAATCCAAGCATATCCGCCATCCCTGCATAGGAATCACGGTTAATTTTCGCCGCAACCTTAGGAACCTGCAAACTGGAGGCAAACATTGCCATAATAATGTTTTCTTCATCTATTCCTGTAAGGGATGCAAAGGCATCTACCTGCTCCAAGCCCTCTTCTTTTAACAAATCCTGATCAGTACCGTCGCCATGAATAATCGAAGCTTTTGGCAACAAATCGCTCAATTCCATACAACGCTGATAATTTTTTTCAATAATTTTAACTTTTACACCAATTTTTTGCAATGCAATGGTCAAATAATATGCTATTTTTCCGCCACCTACAATGATAGCTGTTTTAGATTTATCTTTTAAAAGTCCTAATGTATGGAAAAACTTTTCAATGTTTTCATGAGAAGCAGTCAAATTTATTTTATCACCGGAACGCAGACGAAAATCACCGTCCGGAATATAAATCTCGCCATCTCTTTGAACTGCACAAACCAAAACCTTCACCTTGTATTTTTTATACACTTCAGAAAGAGACATTCCGTCAAGCATACTTTGAGCCGCAAGTTTAAATTCCACAAGCTCTACTTTCCCTTTTGCAAACAACTCTATTTTTGCTGCCGCCGGAAAAAGCATAATTCGTGAAATTTCGGTAGCTGCTGCAAGCTCAGGATTGATTCCCATACTCAATCCTAATTCTTCCTTCATAATATTCAATTGTTTGAAATATTGTGGATCTCGAACACGAGCAATGGTTTTCTTTGCTCCCAACTTTTTTGAAAGCAAGCAGCAAAGCATGTTCAACTCGTCCATAGAGGTACAGGCTATCACCAAATCAGCATTTGGAACACCCGCTTCTTCCTGTACTTCATAAAGAGCACCGTTTCCTTCTACACACATAACATCCTGAGTATTAATTAAATTTTTCAGGGCATTCTGATTATTGTCAATTACAACAATGTCGTGTCCTTCCTTTTGAAGCTGAGAAGATAATGTACTTCCCACCTTACCGTCGCCAATAATTACAATATTCATCATCAAACCTCTTTTTTAGCAAAATAATACTTCATCTCCTATTATAGTATATTTTGATGAAAATTACAAGTAAAATTTTTATTAAATATGAGAATATAAAAAAATCACCCGAAAACCATACATTTTCAGGTGATTTATATTCATTGAATATTAATCGATATCAGGAATATCCAGCTCGATTTCATGACCAAGCTTCGCAGATCTTACGATACCATCGATAATCGCCTGATTGTAAATAATCTGAGAAGAAGGTACGGGAGAAGGAAGTCCGTTCTTCAATGCATCCAGGAATGAACGTGTCTTCTTATAGAAGTTTCCGGGTCCGTTATCATTGATAATCGGAATCACGGTTTCAACTCTCTGACCTGCAACGTCATGATAAATGGTCATAGGACCGCCAACGGAACCATTCCAGCATTCGGTGGAAGGAATCTTCAGACCACCTTCGGTACCCAGAATCAAGGTATCTCCGCAAGTATCCATGTGCATAGCCCATGCAATTCTGAAGTCCAAGATAATATCCCCTTCCAGACGGATAAATCCTGCTGCAAAATCATCTACGCCGAACTTTTCAGCATATTCAGGATGAGTAGGATAGTAGGAAGGTCTTGTTCCGAAGAAGTCGGAAGTATAACCGGTAACGGTCAAGGGCTTGGGATAGCCGATTGCATTGAGAACCATGTCCATTGCATAGCATCCGATATCAGCCATTGCACCGATTCCTGCTGTTGCATCTTCGATAAAGGTAGTACCGAAAGGTGTGGGAATACCATGACGGCGTCCGCCACCTGTCTGGATGTAATAAATCTTACCCAACACACCGGATTCAACAATCTTTTTAATCATCTTCATGTTTTCGTCGAATCTGGGCTGGAAGCCGATGGAAAGAACCTTACCGCTTTCCTTTTCCGCTTTTCTGATATCCAATGCTTCCTGCAAGGTGACGCACATGGGCTTTTCAAGCAGAACGTGAACACCCTTTTTCAGTGCATAAATGGTACATTCAGCATGGGTTCTGTTGTAAGTACAAACGCTGACTGCATCCAATTCTTCGTTATCCAACATGGATGCATGATCAGGATAGCATTTTACGCCTTCAACTCCATGCTTTTTAAAGAATGCTTCAGCCTTACCGGGGACCAAATCAGCACCTGCTACGATTTCAACGTCGGGCATTTCTTTGTAACACGCAATGTGGGAATCAGCAATCCAACCGGTACCGATAATACCAACCTTTACTTTTTTCTCTGCGTCTACTGCAATACCGTCAGCAGTTTCGTTTTTGAACAAATTCAGATTTGCATCTTCTTTTGCCATTTTAAATCGCTCCTTTTTTGTGAATTTATCACATATTTTCTGATTTTATTGTACTATAAATCTTTTCAAAAAGCAAGTGTTTTTTTAAAAAAATCATAAAAAATATCCAAATTTTCAAAGCAATGGAGCGAACAACCGTAATAGATAACCAAAAAAGCGTGAAATTACACTGATTTTCATATAATCTGCCAAAGTTACCCTTTGAGACAGTTTTAAAGCTTGTTGAAAATCCGTCTCAATGACGGGAACAACAGGACAATCAATCATCAATGCAGCACATTCATAATGAAGAAATAAGCTTCTGAAATCATGATTAATGGTTCCCACTACCGCTCTGGTATCATCGGAAATTGACATTTTAGCATGAACAAAACCGGGAGTATATTCGTATATTTTCACACCGCCGCGAATCAACTCAGAATAATAGGTTCTCGCCACTGCTTTTACATAAGGTTTATCAGGAATATGAGGTAAAAGCAAAATCACCTCGACTCCTCTTTTGGCAGTATATTTTAATGTTTCCCGCATTTCACTTGAAGGAATTAAGTACGGAGAGACTATATGCACATACTTTTGAGCTGTATGCAACAAATCCATGTAAACCCTTTCTCCTGTATTTTCTTCATCTAAAGGGCTGTCGCCAAATGGGATTACAAATCCTTTTGTATCAATTTTTTCTCTCCGAGTAGAACCTGTCAAATAAAAAAGATATTCTTCCTCGTTAAATCCTTTTTTTCGTTCTGATGCATTCCATAATTGTAAAAACATCATAGAAAAACTATCTACAGCATCGCCTGTGACACGAATGGCGGTATCCTTCCAATGACCAAATCTTTCGATTCGATTAATATATTCATCCCCTAAATTCACACCGCCGGTATATGCTACTTCTCCATCTACAACCACAATTTTACGATGGTCACGATTATTCTGAGAAGAGGATAGCAACGGATAAACGGGTGCAAAGGGATGACATAAAATCCCCTCTTCCTCTAAGGTTTTATGATAGTCTCTGGGAAGAAGATTAACACATCCCATCCCATCATACATCACTCTGACTTCTACGCCTTGTGCTGCTTTTTCTTTTAAAATTTCATGAATGCTCGACCACATGATTCCGTGATGAATAATAAAAAATTCAACAAAAATAAATTTTTTTGCATTGTGTAAATCCTTTTTTAGTTCTTCGAACATCAACTCTCCCAAAGGATAATATTTTACATCGGTGTTTTGGTATACAGGAAAACCACATGTGTCCCGAAGATAATTTGCCAATCCTCCCATTCTAGGATGCAGTTCTTCCAATTGTTCCGCTGCATCAGGTTTTTGAGGCAAATGGCGATTTGTTGTTTTTACAATATAATTTAATCGTCTTGAAATTCGTTTTCCAACCGTATCAAACCGAACCAGTAAATATAATAATATTGTAAACGTGGGAGCTAAGGCAACCAGACAAATCCATGTCAATTGAAATGCAGGATTTTTTTGCAATTGCATTTCATAGATAATCAAGCCTGCACAAACTACCAACTGCACCCAATATACATATGCAAAATATTCTTTAAACCAAACAAAGCCGGCTGCAAGTATAAAAATTTGAAACAAAAACGAAATGATACTAAGCAGCTTTTTACTGAAAACCAACTTAAATAATTTATCCATTTTATCCTCCGCAACGATTCTTTCATATTTTATTATACCTTTATTCCTCTGCTTCGTCAATAGAAAACAAAAAAGTTTCGGTTAAATCAAAGTTGCCTTTGAACAATTCCGTCTCCTCTCCTTCAACAGTAAAACTGACACAATTAACTTCAGGAATTTTTATTAAAGAATTGGTAATTGAATAAAGAATTAAGTATTCGTCGGAACTCCCGCCGCAATACGCCTTTACAAATTCGCTATTAAAATCCACAACTGCCATATGTGCTGAAAAATGATTTAATTTCATTCTTCCCGATTTTGGAAAAGGTGATTCAAGAAGTTGGTTATTTGGACCTTTTTGTAATTCTTCTAATACAGTAGAAATTTTATTTTCTATGGTTGTCATTGTTTCCTTTGGAACAAAACGTTTTTCTTCTACCAGACGATGGCTAACTTTTTCCGGAAAATATAACGTAATCAATACCATTTTCTGTTGATTAACCATTGCAACGTCTGTATAATGACATCCCACCAATAAAAAACAGAGAATTATACTCAAATACTTCACAACTTTCCCTCCTAAATTCACCTATTTTAAAATATGTCATAAAAAACCAGAAAGAACAGTAATTATTTTTGCGGCTTCTTCATATAATGTAGTTAGTTTACAGAAAGGAAGTATCGTTATGAATAAAAAAAAGAAAGACGACAAAAAACGCCCTGCTCCAAAGGAACAAGGCGATTTGGATGAATTTATTTTCGGAAAAAGCACCGAACAGTATCATTCAGAAAAATAACGAATTGCGGCATAAAGCTGGTCATCCTGTGTGGCTTTCAATAATGCCGATTTGACATATAATGTTCCTTGTGTGGCTTTATCCAGTTCACCGGTAGCAGACAATCCTGTATCGTTTTGAAATGCACGAACCGCATATTCTGTTAACGAATCGAAATTGCCTGTTTGACCTCCGAGATAATACCCAAGCATTGCAAGACGAAATTGGCAAGCCTTCACATCATCACCGTTATCTCCCAAATGCATTTCCCGTTCCATTGTCATCTGTAAAATATCGCGATTTTTATTTAACGAAACTTTAGAATTTTCCACTTGAATATCAGGTAACAAGCCGGTTGAAGGCAACAAAGTTCCATCCGGTGTACGATATTCACATACCGTTAATTTGTATCCGCTCTGTAAGGCATTCAAAGAAAATATTTTTTGACCGGTACCTTTTCCGTATGTATTTGTGCCAATCAAAATACCCATTTCATTGTCTTGAAATGCTGCTGCCAATAATTCGGAAGCAGATGCACTCATACCGTTAACCAAAATAACGGTATCATATTTTTTGTTTTTGAAAGTTGCAGTTGATTTATAAACTTCATTTTTAGCGGGGTCTTTATATTCCAATGTAGCAATCAACATATCCTTCGGCAAAAACATTGATGCAATAGAGTAAGCTTCGGAACCGATTCCTCCGGTGTTGTTTCTTAAATCAAGAATCACTTTTTTGATTCCTTTTTCATCCGCCCCTTTTAATACCTTTTCGACCTCTTTGGCTGCGCCTTGATTAAAGGTAGATAATTCTAAATACAAAATTTCATCATCAATGTATCGATATGTAACCGGGTTTTGTCTGATTTCAATCCGTTTGAGCGTAAGTGTATGTTTTTCACCATTATGCATAATTTCTAATGTAACCTCAGTTCCCAATTCACCTCGAATATAAGGTGCAACTGCATTAACATCCATTCCTTGTACATTACGGCCATCAATCGAAATCAATTCATCACCTATACAAATCCCTGCCGCTTCTGCAGGTGAATTATCAATAGGAAAACCTGTAATGATGATTTTTCCATCCAGATTGGTCACCACAATCCCTACACCATGCATATTTTCATCTAATTTTTGTGTAAAACTGGCATAAGCATCTTGATTAAAATATTGACTGTTCGCATCCAAGCCTTCAAAAACAGAAGAAAATGCCAGTTCCATCTTTCTTTGGTCAATCCCCATTAATTCCTTGATTACCAATTCATAAAGTTGTTCCATCGTAATCTCATACTTATATTCTTCTGTAATCGTTGTCATATATGTTTTGAAATACTTGAACATGGTGTTTTGTAAAATTTCTGTATATTCTTCTACGGAAACACCCATTTTTTCTGCATTTTCTTCAATCAATTGTTGATATTCTTCATCTGTCATCTCACTAACAGATTTACCGGTATCAGCAGCAATACAAGAAAACGAGAAAGAAAAGATAAACAAGAAACACATGAAAATACATACAATTCTTCGTTTCATACCAAATGCCTCCTGTCTCTTTTTACATCCGTTCAGGCGCTGATACTCCCAAAACACCTAATGCATTGGAAAGAGTTGTTTTTACACAATCAATCAGCAACAATCTTGCATTCATCAATGCCTCATCTTCCCCTTTTACACGATTTGCATTGTAGAAAGAGTGGAATGCTGACGCAAGTTCTACGGTATAACGAGTAATTTTAGAGGGTTCATACTGGTCTGCCGCATCGGTAATTTCCTGCGGAAAAGCAGAAAGACGTTCCAGCAAGGTCATTTCCTGTGGGGAATTCATCAAGCTGCAATCCACATCCTTAAATTCAGGAACAAACACATTTTCTGCTTCCAGCATCCGTAAAATACTACAGCAACGTGCATATGCATATTGCACATAATAAACAGGGTTTTCGTTGGTCTGAGAAACTGCCAAATCCAAATCAAAATCAAAATGGCTGGAAGGTTGACGGAGATTGAAGAAAAACCGAGCTGCATCACTGCCGATATCTTCTAACAATTCATTCAAAGTAATTGCTTTTCCTGTCCTCTTGGATACCTTATATACTTCCCCATCACGCATCAGACGAACCAACTGCATTAAAACAAACTGCAATCGATCCGGATTAATTCCTAAAATGTCCATAGCACCCTTCATACGAGCGGTATGCCCATGGTGGTCGGCGCCCCATACATCAATCACAGTATCAAATCTTCTGGTTTTAAACTTATTCTGATGATAAGCAATATCTGCCGCAAAATAAGTTGGAATTCCATTGGAACGAACCAGCACTTCATCCTTTTCCGCACCAAATGCCGTTGCACCGAACCAGGTTGCTCCTTCTTGCTCATAAGCTTTTCCCGTAGCGGCCAGTTGCGCAATAGTATCCTTTACTTCTCCGCTTTTGTACAATTCGCTTTCGCGGAACCATACATCATAATTTACACCAAACTGCTCCATGGTTTTTTGAATGCCCGCAATGTTCTTTTCCAACCCAAATGCAACCAGGGCTTTTTTTCGTTCTTCGGAGCTTTTTGAAAGTTCCGAATCACCATATAATGCAATATAATCTCGCATTAACTGAGTAATGTCTTCCCCGTGATAACCATCTTCGGGAAATTGTACACTATCCTCTCCCTGCAGAAGTTGCAAATATCTTGCTTCCAATGACATACCAAATTTCTCAATCTGATTGCCTGCATCGTTAATGTAAAACTCACGGGTAACATCATATCCTGCAAAGTCAAGTACACTTGCTAACACATCGCCGATAGCACCGCCACGAGCATTGCCGACATGCATAGGACCGGTAGGATTGGCAGAAACAAATTCTACCATTACCTTTTTCCCTTCTCCGACACTTACCCGACCATAATCAGAACCTTCCTTCTGAATGATATCAAGGACGGAATAAAACCATTCTGGCTTCAATGTAAAATTAATAAAGCCGGGACCTGCCACTTCTACTTTTTGAATACAGCTGTTTTCCAAATCAAGTGCTGCAGTCAACTTTTCTGCAATGATACGAGGTGCAGCTTTTGCAGGTTTTGCAAGACGCATCGCAATATTGGTCGCAAAATCACCATGATCTGCATCCTTTGGCTTTTCGAGCTCAATTTCTGCTCCGAATTGATCAAGTTCTTCTTTTTTTAGTGCATTGAAAATCAACACGCTGATTTCTTCTTTTACTTGTTGAATTGGATTTATTTTCATAATTTATACCTCCCAAACCTTCATTGAAAAATGGTTGTCCGATGCAGGAACATTATTAATTTCCAATTGATAATCAAATTCAGCTTTTCCTCCGCCTTCGTTCATCTGGACAGAAATATTTCGCGAACTGACTCCCATGGAAAACATTCCCATTTCTGTTTCATACATCGTCACATGCTTCTTTCCTTCTTCAAACCGCAAATGAGAATTACTGGTGCCCATACGAGAAATGGAAATTTCCTTGGGACGGAATTGAATCAAGGTAATCGTACCTTCCATACCGGTTACTTCAGATTCTGTATACTCAATAGAATAACCGTCCTCATCACTTCGATATAATGCCTCGGTGACAAATTCAACCTTTTCTTCTTCCCCGTCTTGTTTACGGTTTCCCAGTATTTTTAAAAACATCTTCTTTTCCATCCGTAATCAAAACCTTTCAATATCTATTTTCTCTACTTGTTCCTTGATTTCGCATTGCAAAAACAAACTGCCTAAAGTTGCAAAATTTTCCACATTATCGCTGACATAGTATGAAACCGATCCGTCCTCTTCTGCCAGCATCCCTCTTTCGGTTAGCTCCTCTTTTACCAAATGTGCCGCCTGTGCACCCACATCAATTAAGGTAACATCCGAGCCTGCCACTTCGCTGATGACCTTTTTTAATAGTGGATAATGGGTACATCCCAAGACAATGGTATCTGCGCCAAACTTCAAAACTTCTTCCAGATATTCCTCCACAATCAAACGAGCAACCTGACCATCCGTATATCCATTCTCAACCAAGGGTACAAACATAGGACACGCCTTACCGATTGCATCAACATCAGGGCAAATTCGCTTTAACTCCGCCTGATAAGAACCGCTTCGAATGGTCCCGTTTGTTCCCAATATAGCCACTTTCCCATTTTTTGTCGCTTTTGCCGCTGCCCGAGATGCAGATTCTACCACACCAATCAAAGGAAGACCGGGATATTCTTCCCGTAACACAGGCAAACCCACAGAACTTACCGTTCCGCAGGCAACCAAAATCATTTTTACATCAAATCGTTTTAAGAAATTGATATCCTGACGAGTATATTTAACAATAGCAGCATCAGACCGTGTTCCGTAAGGCACACGGCCGGTATCACCAAAATAAATAATATTTTCCGTTGGCAGAACACGTTTTAATTCACGCACCGCCGTCAGACCACCAAGGCCCGAATCAAACACGCCGATAGAACGCTGATCCATCTTCTCTCTCCTTAACAAGTTGCATATCCGATTAATTCATCGAGCAGCTGAGAATAAGTATAACCTTCTGCCATCCACAACTTTGAAAACATGCTGATTTGAGTAAACCCGGGCAGAGTGTTAATTTCATTAATATAAACAGTTCCGTCTGCCGTCAAAAAGAAATCGCAACGAGACAAACCACGACATCCCAATGCACGATAAGCGTTGGATGCAGCTGCACGGATTTTATCCGATTCTTCCTGTGTCAAAGCAGCAGGAATGACGGTTTTAGAACCTTCGTCAAAATATTTGGATTCATAATCATAAAATTCTCCTGCAGAAAGCACTTCACCCACACAGGAAATTTTCGGAACACCGTTTCCCATTGCTGCACATTCCAGTTCTCTGCCCACAATGGTTTCTTCCACTAAAACCTTCTTATCAACCTTTGCTGCAACTTCAAATGCTTTTAACAATTCCTCTCGGTCATGTGCTTTTGTAATACCGATAGAAGAACCGGTGCATGCAGGCTTTACAAACATGGGATAAGGGAATTCTTTTTCGGCACGAATGGCAGCATCCACAGGATTCTCGCAGGTGATATCATCAAACATTACCCATTTCGCCTGAGCAAGTCCTGCCGTATCAAATACCATTTTGGACAATGCTTTATCCATTCCCAAAGCAGATGCAGCAACAGAACATCCTACAAAAGGAATCCCGCTCATACGGAACAACCCTTGGATACAACCGTCTTCACCATAAGCGCCGTGAAGCACAGGGAAAAGAATATCAACAGGAATTTTTTCCATACCCATTTCTCTGTCTACCCACAAACCGCTGTTTTTTCTATCAGGAGAAAGAACACAAGGAACACAATCTCCCTGTTCCCATACATGATCACGCATTTCCTGAGTACTTCCCGAGAACAGCTTCCATTCTCCTTCCCTGGTAATTCCCACTTTTATTACTTCATATTTGGACGGATCCAACTCTTCTGCAACATAACTTGCCGATACACAAGATACATCATATTCCTCAGACATACCGCCAAATAACACACAGATTCTTTTCAATTTACACGCCTCCTAACACTTTACCTTCTATTTTACCATATTTATTCGATAATTTCAATGATTATTTCCAATCTTTTTTCAGAAATCAGGATAAAAAGATAATTTTTTGTTTTTTTCAGTTTTCACTTGACAAGAAAAATGGTTTATGCTATACTGCTTTTGATAAAAAAGAAGTATTATTCTACATGATAGAAAAGGTGGTTATTTTGGAACAAAAATTAATTTTATCAATCAAAAAAGCATTGGACGTGTTAGACTTACTTGCATTTGAAGACACACATCAAAAAGGTATTACGCTCACCGAATTATCTCATAAAACAGGAGTAAAAACCAATACCCTTCATACCATTTTAAAAACAATGATTTTCTGCGGATATGTGGAACAAAATCATTCTTCTAAGTATTTAATCGGTAAGAGATGCAGACAAATCGGAATTTTGAATCGCTTTCACATGACCCCTGCGATTGCCCGGAAACTTCAAATCGGAATGAAACGGCTTTGTCAGTAAACAGGTGAAGCAGTCTCTTTTTATGTATTGGACAAAGGGGATCGCATCAATTATGCAAATCTTCAGAGTAATCAAGTGATTAAGATTGACCATTCTATGCTTGTTCAAAATTCTATCTACGAATATCCATCCGGACAAATTCTGGTGGCATATTGTTCTGAGCAGGAAAGAGAAATTATTTTAAAAAGGAACGGTTATCCCAATGAGCATTGGTCAAACATTTCATCGGAAGCTGAATTAATGAAAAGTATTGAGCAAATTCGTGCAAAGCAGTATGCATCAAAACTAACAGAAGGCGGTGAAGTAGCAGCATATGCCTCTCCTGTCTTTGATGAAGAAAATCGTTTATTGGGAAGCATTGGAGTATATTTGCCTTCCTTTCGCTTAACGCCGGAAAAAGAACAAATGATTATAGAGAACCTAAAATTATGTTATGCCATAAATAAGGAGATGTTTACATTATGAAAATAACTGATATTCAAACTTTTGTGGTAGATTGTTATCGTACCAACTGGGTCTTTGTAAAAGTAATGACCGATGAAGGAATCGACGGAATCGGTGAAGCAACATTAGAGTATAAGGAAAAGGCATTACTGGGTGCAGTAGAACATTTAAAAGAAGCATTGGTAGGAAAAAATCCCCGTCAGATTGAAAAACTTTATCATGATTGTTATCGCGATGCCTATTGGAGAGGCGGAGCCGTTTTAATGTCAGCCCTTTCTGCTGTAGAAACTGCACTCTGGGACATTTTAGGAAAATCCTTGGGCGTGCCTGTTTATCAATTACTGGGTGGAAAAGTTCATGACAAAGTACGCATTTATGTGAACGGTTGGTTTGCAGGAGCAAAAACTCCCAAAGAATTTGGTGAAAAAGCAAAAATCGCAGTAAAACGCGGAATTACTGCCATGAAATGGGATCCCTTTGGAAAGGCATATTTAGAACTATCCAATCAGGAATTGCAAACTGCATTGGAATGTGTTGCAGCAGTTCGGGATGCGGTAGGAAATCAGGTTGATTTGCTCATTGAAGGTCATGGTCGTTTCAATGTTCCTACCGGTATCAAAATCGCAAAGGAATTGGAGCAATTCAAGCCAATGCTGTTTGAAGAACCGGTTCCTCCTGATAATCTGGAAGCATTAAAAGCAGTTCGTGACAAATCCCCTGTTGCTATTTCTGCCGGAGAACGACTTTACACCAGACAAGCATATCTTACATTACTTGAATCAAGAGCAGCAGATTTTATTCAACCCGATATCAGCCATGCAGGCGGTATTATGGAGCTGAAAAAGATTGCCGCAATGGCAGAGGCGAGATACATCCCCTTTACACCTCATAACCCAAGCGGTCCCGTTGCCAATGCGGCAACCTTACAATTGGCAGCATGCTGTCCCAATTTCAGTATTCTCGAAATCATGTACAGTGATGTGGATTACAGAAAAGACATCACAACCGAAGAGTTGCATTATGAAAACGGATATCTTACCATTCCCGATAAACCGGGTCTGGGATTGGAATTGAATTTAGAAGAATGTGCAAAGCACCCCTATCAGCCTCATACTTTAAGACACTATACCGGTGCTTTAACCAATATCCGTCCTGCAAAAACAGAATTTTATTTTTAGGAGGAAATAAAGAGTGAAATATTTTGATATTACAGATTTCGGTGCAATTGGCGATGGGAAAACAAATAATACAAAGTCAATCCAAGCCGCCATTGACGAATGCTCAAAAACCGGCGGAACTGTTTTGATTCAATCAGGAATTTTTATGAGCGAATCTATTACATTAAAATCAAATGTTCGAACAACGACGGAATCCATATCAATTCCAGCAGACATGTAACAGTTTCCAACTGCAACATCACATGCGGTGATGATTGTATTATTATAAGAGCAAATAATGTTTCCTTAAAAGAAAATAAGGTGTGTGAACATGTTACTGTTACAAATTTCAATCTGACAAGTTATTCAGGTGCAATTCGTATCGGTTGGGTTCAGGATGGCGTAATAAGAAACTGTACATTATCAAATCTCGTTATTACTGATAGCAGCATAGGAGTAAGTATCTATATTCCGAGTTCACAACGAACAGCACCCAACCCTCAGTCAATCGCTTGTGCAGATGTAGGAAGGGAAGCAACTTTAATTGAAAATATCTCTTTCAGTAATGTCATTATGGATAAGCAATGTTCCTTCCCTATTTATATCAACATTACTGACAATGAAAATGTTATGTTTAATAAAATCAGAAATATTTATTTTTCCCAAATACATTCACGCGGACCTGAATTCCCTTACATAAAAGGAAGAACAAATAATTTCGCAGAAAATATTCATTTTACAAATTGTAGTTTTGATATTACAGACGGAAGTGAATTTATAAGCAGACCAACACACGGGTGGACAGGAATCAATGACTTTATACCAAATCGACCTATGACAATTATGAACGCAAAAAATATTTCTTTTAACAATACAACTTTTTCCAATCTTAAAGAGGAGAATCGGTTATGAAGCAATCAGTTTTTATTACAGGTGCAACAAATGGTACAGGCTATGCAATTGCCTGCAGATTTGCCCAAGAAGGATATACTGTCTTTATTGGCAGCCGGTCTGCCGAAAATGCAGAAGAAGCGGCAAAAAAATTATCTGAAACATATCATATTCCTGCTTATGGTTACGGAATGAAGGTCTATGATGAACAGGATGTTATCCGCATTTTTAATGATATTAAAGCAAAAGGATATTTATTGGATGTGTTGGTTTGCAATGCAGCAAACTTGGGAATCAAACAAAATATTTTTAACGTTTCCATAGAAGAATTTATGGAGGTATATCATACAAACATCGGGTGGAACTTTATGCTTGCCCGTCAAGCAGCGTTACAGATGAAGGAAAAGGAAAAAGGTTCAATAGTGTTCATTACCTCTAACACAGCATACCGCGCTATCCCCGACCGCATTGCTTATTCCTCTTCCAAAAGCGGAATTTTGGGAATGGCAAGAGCGATGGCAATTGATTTAGGAATCTATCATATTCGTGTCAATTGCGTTCTGCCGGGTATGATTAAAACAGAACGATGGGTCAACAATTATAACGACTGTCAAAATGCAATGTCTAACTTTACTCCTTTAGGAGATATTGCAGAATTTGAGGATATCGCAAATGCGGTGTGGTATTTCGGAAGCAACCAATCCAGAAATACCACAGGAGCAGAATTGGTGGTTGATGGAGGAAATACGGTTCAATTATACCCTGTTAACATTCCTCCGTCTGAAAAATAGATATTTTGCACAAAAAGAAAGCCATATTTTGTTTTTGTTTAGAGAAAGAAACAGTTGACTTTTTACAACCTTTCTGTTATAATTATTTATGTTGTTGAAACGGGCGCATAGCTCAGCTGGGAGAGCATCTGCCTTACAAGCAGAGGGTCACAGGTTCGAGCCCTGTTGTGCCCACCACAAAAACAGAACGACTTAGATAACACATCTAAAACGTTCTGTTTTTTTTATCATTTTCAATAAAGCAAAATCAAATAATCCCCAAAAAATATTGCTGATTAGTAGTGTTGTATACAAGTTTGTTATCGATTTTTGCGCATTAATTTGATAGAATTTTAGTATTACCACAATTACAATCGGATGTGATATAATAATACCGAGGTGTATAAAATGGGGATTATGATAAATGCATTGTCGATAGCATCAGGTTCTCTTATTGGTAGTATGTTTAAGGAACGTATTAGATTTAAAAATTTTACAGTATTGGGTATTAGTATTATGATTATCAGTCTTGTTGGCTTTTTTGAAAACATATTTAATATTAATGCAATGATGCTCAAGAGTAATGAATTACTTGTTGTTATTTTTTCATTAATAATCGGAACGATAATAGGAGATGCTATGCAATTTGAAACAAGAATCAGCAATATATCAAACATATCGAATATGGGGTTTTCTGATTTGATTGATTCTACAATCTTTTTTACTGTGGGTGGTTTGCAAATATGCGGGCCGATTCTGCTTGCAACAGTCGGAGACAACAGTCAATTAGTTTTAAAGAGCATAATAGATTTTCCTTTCGCATTAATGTTTGGTGCCACTTATGGCAAAAAAGTTATATTCTCTTTTATACCGGTAGCGTTGGGACAGACGATGATTTTTTTATTAACAATAGTATCAAAAGAACTCTTTGATACAACTGCAATAAAACAATTATGTGCAATGGGATACATTATTTTATTTTTCTCCGGTTTCAATCTAATTTGCCAAAGCAAATATAAGATAAATAATATTAATATGATTATAGGAATTTTTGTGATATTAATTTATCATATATTACCGAAATTGTGGAGGTAATTTATCATGACTATACAACAGTGTAAATATGTTCTGGAAATATTAAAAATGGGGTCGTTTAATGAGGCTGCAAAAACACTTTACATAGCACAATCAAGTTTATCTGCCGCGGTCAAATCTCTCGAAAGTGAAATATAAAAATTTTTGAGCGTTCTAATAACGGCGTTTGCCTTACAGGTGATGGTTCACAGTTTGTCAGATATGCATCACAAATAGTTGAACAAAATAACTTTATATTGGAAAAATACGTATCAAATAAAACACATCCCAAATTATATATAGCAACACAACATTATGATTTTGTTGCGGATATATTTGGGAAGATGATAAATTCAGTCGAAGATGAAAGCTATAACATTTCATTGATCGAAACAAAGACATATGATGTTATAAACCAGGTCGAAAGCGGATATTGCGATATTGGCATTATCGCTATAAAAAATATAGATTTTGATATCATAAAACGTATCTTGTTTAGTAAAAAATTGAATTTCACATCAATATTAAAGACATCTCCTCATGTATTTGTCAGAAAAGACCACCCTGTTTGCAGCAATCATATTTTAACATACTCTGAGTTAGTGAAATATCCATTTATTTCGTATGAACAAGGAAAACATAATATCTCATTTTTTACAGAAGAAATTATGGAAAATTCTGATGTTAAAAAACATATTGAAATAAGTGACAGGGCAAGTCTCATGAATGTATTGATGACTACTGATAGTTATACCATAGGTACAGGTATTATGCCTTCAGCATTAAATGAAGGAAAAATCGTCAGTATACCGATTAAAAGTAATTTGTTCTATAATATAGGTTACATACTTCATACCGACAGAAAATGTTCTGATTTAACTGCATATTTCATTGAAATGTTGGAGTCGTTAGTGATGACTGTACCTAAAGCTTAAAAAGCATGGAAGCTAAATTAGTTGGATCTTTCATTAAAAAGACATCAACTGTGTCGGAATGTCCTCATCAGGATATCAGTTAGAAAAACAGGTGAACTTTTTCAACAATCTGAGGGGCTGTAGCGAAATAATTTTTGCTACAGCCCCGACGTTTTAGGGTGGAAGAAAAATAGTGCAGAATGGAAAAATCTAGCAACGGAATTATTATTCCGTTTCAGCCTGTCGATAAACCTATCGACAGGCTGGCAGACCAAGAAAAAGGAAGGGATATTTTGTCAAAATGAATCGCAGACAGTACGTGGGTACGGCAAGTGTTCATTTTGGCAAA
>SVJP01000013.1 GCA_015068925.1 Oscillospiraceae bacterium | reverse complement strand
CCTCGCAGCGAAATTACCCTAATGGAATGGAAGGGTGATTTGAAGGTTCGGGTCACCAATTTGGGTTCTCCCTGGTTGAGTATTTATTCTGTTTGGGATGTGCAAAAGGCGGTGCGGCTTGGTGTTCGGTTTTTTGATAACAAAGGAAATCTCATAGAAGAACAAAGAGGAAATTTTGGAAAAAATATGCTGCGTGGCGACAATCATGATTTTACCTTTTCCTGGCCCGAGGGAGCGGAAATCGTTTCTTTTGAATTGGTGCAGGAATTTCGGAATTGGTTTTCCCAATTGGGAGATACGGGAGTGTTGACGGTGAATCGTCAGGGAAAAGAAGTACCCTGTCCCGAACGGGATAACGGATTTCATACCTTGTATCCTCAATTTTTAATCACTCGAAATGAAAAAGAGTCATTGCCCGATAAAAGTAATTTGCAAGGATTTTCAGGCGGTTTTACAGGTGCAGTATCTTCTTATTGTCACATTAATATCAATTGTGAAGGCAAAAAGGAATTGGCAATTAAGATGAATGATTTGAACAAAACAGGTACGACCCCGATTGTTACATTAAATGATACTGTTTCCCTGAAGGAACCTGTTTTTCAAGAGGGAGAATATTGTTATTCCTTGCAGGGATTTGAAGGAAGGATAGAAAAAATAACATTGGAATGCGAAACCTACAATCCTTTTGAGGAATCAGGGTTGCCCAAATGGATGTCATTTTTGTCTTTGGACAGTAACCTGAAGCCTGTGCAGTTTATGGTGCACAGAATGGAAGATTTGTTAGGGAAAAATGTGAACAATCATGAGTATGGCGTTCAGATAGAACGGATTGTAATTCGATAGGAGGAAAAACCATGGTGGCAAAATGGTGCAAGGAGCATAAATGGGAGCTGAGACTTTACGGTTTGTTTTTGTTGGTATATGCTCTGTTGCTTCCCGGGGAGCGTGCTCCCATTATTTATCCGGATGAGTCCGGTTATATTGGTTGGGCAAGAATTTTTGCAGGACAAATTGGTGACGGGCAGATTTATTTTCCCGGATATGGCATCTTACTGGCGCCTCTTGCAGCCATTTTTCCTGATATTGAACAGTTTTATCCTGCTATTTTGGTGTTGAATGGGTTTTTATGCAGCTTACTGCCTGTAGGCATTTATTCCTTGACCGATTTGTTTACCAAAAATGAAAAAACCCGTGTGCTGATTTCTGTAGTAACGGGGTTATATCCCACTCTTTTGATGTATGCCAACCTTTCCATGTGTGAAAATCTGTTGAGTGTGGGATTTGTCTTTTTGGTATTATCTGTCAGAAAAATGAATCAGACAGGAAAATTTTGGGGTGTGTTGTTTTGGTCTGTGGTATTGCCCCTTACCCATACCCGTGCCTTTGTGTTACTTCCTGCGTTGGCGGTTTTAATATGGCTTCGAACAAAGGGCAAGGTCAGATGGACCTTGCTTGGTGCGGCAGTCCTTGTTTTTTTGGCAGGGTTAGGGTATTTACTGTTCAATGACAGTAGTGTGAATACCGCTCATTTGCGAAATCAGTTGTTGGAATTGTTCACCGTGAAGGGAATTTGTAATCTGATTACAGTCTGGATGTCGCAACAGCTTTATCTGATTATGGCGACCTTTGGTTTTTATTTGTTTGGTTGGGGTTATGGCGTACGATATGTTGTAAAGCAAAAACGGGAGTGGCAGACGGTGTTGTTTATGCTTCTTGCGGTATTGCTTGCAGGAGGACTTTCTGCTCTTTATTTAAGTCATCACGAACGACCCATTCATTTGTTTTACGGGCGGTACAATGATTATGTCACCTCTGTGATGCTCATGCTTGGCTTGACGGCATGGGTGAAGAAAAAGGAAAGGTATTGGCTTGGTATTTTCTGGATGTTATTTACGGCGGTGGCATGGATTCTTTATCGGGAGCCCTTGGCGAGAATCGGTGTAAGCATCAACAATGCCATGAGTGCTTTTCTGTACCGCATCGTTCTTCGTGAATTTGATATTTTACTGGCTTCAGCGTTCTTTTTCGGTATAGCGGTATTGTTGCTCTTGCTTGGAAAAAAACGTCGGGAAATCAGCCTTCTCTTATTATGCGGAATCTATCTGTTTACCGGCATTTTAATTGATCAGACCCATTTTGAGATGAATGACCGATATGGAGAGCCTGATCATATTGCCGTCATCGAAAGCTATGATCCCAAGGCAAAGGTTCAGATTGAAGGTGACCCTTATCTGATTTGGATTTATAATGCTTCTATGGTATACGCCCCTGAAATTACCCTTTCTCAAGAGGAGGAGGGGCAGAAATTTTTGTTGAGCAAGGTATGGTATCCCGAAAAACCCTTGCTGTCTTCGGACCGTCGGATGGATATGTATTTGTATGCTAAGGATGAAACAACGGCAAGGTGGTATCAAGACCGCGGAATGCTGTTGTCCCAACAGGAGCATTTTTCAGGCAGTGCATCGGTGAAACAGGAAGAGGACGGAGAACTGCTTTTGACTTTAACCAATACGGGTGACCCCTGGCTTTGTATGAAGTCCATTCGGGACGCCTCCAAAGCGGTGCGAGTGGGAATCCGCGTATTAAACGTACAAAATGAAACGGTGGATGTGCTGCGGATTGATTTGGAGGAAAATGTTTTGTTCGGCGAATCGGTTCAGATGGAGCTTCCTGATTATGAGAGGATGTATGTGGAGCTGGTTCGTGACTTTTCGGACAAAGCCGTAGAGGGCACACAATTTCTGCTGATTGACGGAAAAATGGAAGAAAAGGTTCTTCCCAAAGAGAAGGATTTGTGGTTTTCCATGCTGACCTTTTATGAACCGGGAGGCAGTGCTGCTCAGCAGTTGACGGGATTCTATTATCAATATGCAGGTCCCGAGGCTGAAATTCAGAATATAAAAATTGATGTAGAGGATGAATCTGTTCTTCGGGTGGAAACAGAGGAAAAGGCAGAGTTCCGTTTGTTTGCAAACGGGGAAGAGCTGGAGCTGATCAAAAAGGCTGATACCTGTTATGATTTCAGGTTGAAAAGTCGGGAGGATATTATTTCCTTGCAGTTTAAAAGCAAGTGTTACAATCCCTTCCGAGAATCGGGATTGCCAAGCTTTTTGTCCTTTATTTCCATTGATTCAAGAATCAAGCCTGCTGCATGGTTGGCACAGAAAATTCCTCAATGGAACAATCATGATTACGGTCCCGCAATCCGACGGATTCGGGTGTTAGACGAAAGGAGCGAGTAGTATGCATTTTCAGATTCCCAAGCAACAATGGACGAAAATGGAAGAATATTTGGAAGGCTTGCCCCAAGAAGAATTGGGAGAAGGAATGAAACAATCCGATTATCTCGATTTAATGGAGCAAATCTTGGAGGGATATGATTTATCAGATACCGTTGACCCCAACAAGGATTTGCAAACCTATTCTCGTCTTGTCTCCGTGTTGGCGTGCTTGCTTGCTAACGGCAGAAAGGAAGAATGGAAAACCCTATTTTGTGAGATGATGACCAAGGCATGCGGGGTGTTGCCTGAGTATGAAGGAAACACAATGCTCGATTTTGCAGTAAAGGAGTTAATGTTTGCCTATCGGTTCATGAAAGAGAATGATATAAATGGGGACTGGGCGAAAATGTTAAGCTCTGTTACGACGGAACAATACGTCTATCCTTCGGGAGAGCATCATAACATCAATCTTTATAACGTGGCAGGAGAGGCTCTTCGTACGACAGAAGGATTATGCGATTCTGCCGAATACTGCAAAGAATGCCTGGTTCTGCAGTTGGCAAAGCTGGATGAAAACGGAATGTATCCTGACAATTACCCTGCTGAACAAAATCCTGTTCTTTATGATTTGGCATCCCGTTTTCAGCTTCAATTAA
The DNA here is from genome assembly GCA_015068925.1 of Oscillospiraceae bacterium. Classification (GTDB taxonomy): domain Bacteria; phylum Bacillota; class Clostridia; order HGM11514; family HGM11514; genus SIG438. The sequence continues at coordinate 20,036 of SVJP01000013.1, read as the reverse complement.
TCGAACATTTCGGAAGGGCTCCCTTTGATGAGCGGTTGCGTCGGGCAGGAGTGTGGTCTTTGATGACCCAGTCGGCTACGGGGCAGATTCCTTACGGAGGACGGTCAAACCAATATTTGTTCAACGAAACGTTGTTGGCGTCTGTTTTGGAATATGAGGCAGGAAAGCAGGCAGAGGACGGAAATTTTGTATTGGCAGGAAGAATGCGTCGGGGCGCAAGACTGGCGGTGGAATCCATACAGGAATTTTTAAACTGCCACAGTCATAACCGCAATCGGTATGCTGATTCCAAAGTGGGCTGTGAGGAGTATGGCTATTATGAAAAATATATGATTTCTGCGGCGGCATTTCTGATTGGGACGGTGTTGTTTGCCCGCGAGGATTTGCCTGAGTACCCTGCACCCTGTGAGGTGGGAGGATATGTGTTGTACACAAGTCCGAAATTTCATCAGATTTTTGCCGCCGTATGCGATTACAGTATTCAGATTGATACGGACGGTGACCCTTCTTATGATGCAACGGGTTTGGGACGGATTCATAAAATAGGAATCCCTGCAAGCTTAGGTTTGTCCGTTCCTTTTTCGGGGAATCCCCGATATCATCTGCCCCAAGAGTGCTCTCCTCTTTCTGCTGCTATTGGCATCGGCTGGGACGACGGAGAGGGAGGTGTGCAGTATTTATCCGATTTAATGGGGATTAAGCATGCCCTGTCCATTGAAGAAGAAAAGAAGGATAAGCTGAAGTTTACCGTTACCTATACGGGAAATGTTTTGAAAAATTGCGGCGGTGTGATGGAAAGTTATTCCCTGGATGAGGGTGGCTTGCGGTATAGTGCAAAACTGTTGGAATCGGAGTGTAAAGCAGTGTATGCCCGAGTGCCTTTGCTGGTAACAGACGGAGAACGGGAAAGCCGCATCAAGCAAAAGGCAGGGCAAACCAATGTATATCTTGATGACTGTCGTTGGAGAATCACCACAAACGCCTCTTTGATTCCCGATGAAGTGGTGACAGGAAACCGAAACGGTGTGTACAAAATCGTTACTTTGGTTCGTTTAGAACCTAAAATCAGACTGAATTTGTCATTATGTCGGGAAAATGAAGAAGAATAATTTCAAATTTGTATTATTTTTGATTGAAAAAAAAGAAAAACTGTGTTATAATATGATATAATAGGGGAAATCCCAATGAAACAGAGGAAGTGAATGTATGGAAGAAAAGGTAATGCCATCTAATTTTATTCATAATATCATTGATCAGGATAACGAAAGCGGTTATTATGATAATCGGGTGCACACCCGTTTTCCGCCTGAGCCGAATGGTTATCTCCATATCGGGCATGCAAAATCCATTTGCCTGAATTTCGGCACTGCAAAAAAATATGGAGGAAAGTGTAATCTGCGCTTTGATGATACCAACCCCGTGAAGGAAGATACAGAATATGTAGATTCCATTACGGAGGATGTGGCATGGTTGGGATTTCAGTGGGACGGTGAGGTGTTGTTTGCCTCCTCCTATTTTGATACCATGTATGAATGTGCAGTAAAGCTGATTAAAAAGGGAAAGGCTTATGTGTGTGACTTGTCTGCAGAGGAAACCCGTGCATATCGGGGAACTCTCACCGAGCCCGGCAAAAAGAGTCCTTATGCCTCCAGAACCGTAGAAGAAAACCTGGATTTGTTTGAACGGATGAAAGCAGGAGAGTTTGCAGACGGGGAAAAGGTGCTTCGTGCCAATATTGACATGGCATCTCCCAATATGAATATGCGCGACCCTGTTATTTATCGTATTGCTCATGCGACTCACCATAAAACAGGGGATGCATGGTGCATTTATCCCATGTATGACTTTGCACACCCCATTGAAGATGCAGTAGAAGGAATTACCCATTCTATCTGTACTCTGGAATTTGAGGATCACCGTCCTCTTTATGATTGGGTATTGCGGGAATGTGATTTTGAAACTCCTCCCAAGCAGATTGAATTTGCAAGATTGGAACTGACCAACAACGTGATGAGCAAGCGTAAGCTGAAAATGTTAGTGGATGAAAAGATTGTGGATGGATGGGACGACCCCCGTATGCCTACCGTATCGGGTCTTCGTCGCAGAGGCTATACTCCCGAAGCAGTAAGAACCTTCTGTGAAACCATCGGTGTTTCCAAAAGCAAGAGTAAGGTAGATTATGCATTGTTAGAGCATTGTGTCCGGGAAGATTTGAAATTGAAATATCCCCGTATCATGGCAGTGGAAAAACCCATTAAGTTGATTATCACCAACTATCCCGAAGGGGAAAGTGAAATGGTTTCCATTGAAAATAATCAGGAAAATGAAGCATTGGGAAGCCGTCAGGTGAAGTTTGAACGGGAAATGTATATCGACAGTAAGGATTTCATGGAAGAACCTCCCAAGAAATATTACCGTTTGTACCCCGGCAATGATGTTCGTCTGAAGGGCGCTTATGTAATTCATTGCGATGATTATAAGAAAAACGAAAATGGTGAAATTGAAGAAATTTATTGTTCTTATTATCCCGGCACCAAATCCGGTCAGGAAAACGCGGACATGAAGGTAAAGGGCGTCATTCAATGGGTTGGTGCTTCCGATGCAGTAGAAGCAGAATTTCATTTGTATGACCACTTGTTCTTAGAACCGGAACAGGTCACCGAAGACAATCTGTTGGAAAAAGACGGTTTGTTGTTAAATCGTTATTCTCTGGAAAAAACCCGCGGATATGTGGAAAAATATGCAATCGAAGGGGAATACGACCGATTCCAGTTTATTCGTAACGGTTATTTCTTCTTTGATAAAAAAGCGGAGGGATGCGTGTTTAACCGTATCGTTTCTCTGAAGAGTTCCTTTAAGATTTGAGGGCGGACCCATGAGAATGAGAAGAAAACGTCACCGTGAGGAACGAATGCAAGCCTGCGGTGCATTGATGATTACAGAGCTTCCTCAAGGAGGCTGGACAGAGGTATTCGGCAACGAAAACCCTGTACATATTGAAATTGGTTGCGGAAAAGGAAAATTTGTCACCGATATGGCAACCGAACATCCCCAAATCAACTTTATTGCGGTGGAAAAATGTTTGGATGTGCTTGTTCTGGCAATGGAACGGGCAAAGGCAGCAGAGCTTTCCAATGTGCGGTTTATCCCGGGGGATATTCTGACCTTGGCAGAATTGTTTCCGGAAGGAATCGGGGAACGGATTTATTTGAATTTCAGTGATCCCTGGCCAAAAAGCGGTACGGCAAAACGTCGGCTGACAGCAGAAGGTTTTTTGAATCTGTATCGTAAGATTCTGGCACCTACAGGGGGCATCTGGATGAAAACAGATAATCGGAAGCTGTTTGAGTTTTCTCTGACCAGCTTTGAAGAAAATGGATTTTTATTAAAAAATGTATGCTATGACCTGCATCACAGCGATTTCTGCGGAAATGTAATGACCGAGTATGAAACTCGCTTTGCAGAGCAGGGAATGCCGATTCATCGGTTGGAAGCATACCTGAAAGAAATATAAGGATAAAGGAGTTATGTAACATGTACGAAGCAGTATTGAAATCTGACCCTCAGGTAGCACAAGCTATTTTGGCGGAAGACAAAAGACAACACAGCAAAATTGAACTGATTGCCTCTGAAAACTTTGTCAGCGAAGCTGTCATGCAGGCAATGGGTTCTGTATTGACCAACAAATATGCAGAAGGGTATCCCAGAAAGCGGTACTACGGCGGATGTGAATGTGTTGACGTGGTAGAAGATTTGGCTCGTGACAGAGCGAAGGAACTGTTCGGTGCAGAGCATGCCAATGTTCAGCCTCATTCAGGCGCACAGGCAAACATGGCAGTATTTTTCGGCTTTTTAAAGCCCGGGGATACGGTAATGGGTATGAGCTTAGCGCATGGCGGTCACCTGACCCACGGAAGCCCTGTTAATATGTCGGGAAGCTATTTTAATATCGTTCCTTACGGTGTCAGCGACGATGACCATCGAATTGATTATGATGCAGTAGAAAAGCAAGCGTTGGAATGTCAGCCCAAGCTGATTGTTGCAGGTGCCAGTGCATATCCCAGAATCATTGATTTTGAACGGTTTGGCGCTATTGCCAAAAAGGTTGGGGCATATTTGATGGTAGATATGGCGCATATTGCAGGTTTGGTTGCAACAGGACTTCATCCTTCTCCCGTTCCTTATGCGGATTTTGTTACCACTACCACTCATAAAACCCTACGGGGTCCCAGAGGCGGTATGATTCTGTGCCGTGAAGAATATGCAAAGCAGATTGATAAGGCAATCTTCCCCGGTATCCAGGGCGGACCTCTGATGCATGTGATTGCTGCAAAAGCAGTTGCATTGGGCGAAGCACTTTCTCCCGAATTTAAGGATTATCAAGCTCAGGTTCTGAAAAATGCAAAGGTGCTGGCTGAAGAACTGCAAAAATACGGATTTACTCTGGTATCCGGCGGTACCGATAACCACCTGATGCTGGTGGATGTCAGAAGCAAGAATGTAACCGGTAAGGAAGCCGAACATTTGCTGGATGAAATCGGGATTACTGCCAATAAAAATACCATTCCCAACGACCCTCAGAGTCCCTTTGTTACCAGCGGTTTGCGTCTTGGAACTCCCGCTGCTACCAGCCGCGGCATGAAGGAAGAGGATATGAAAGAAATTGCTGCTATCATTGATTTGACCTTGAGCAATTTTGAACAGAACAAGGAAGAAGCGGCAAAGAGAGTACAGGCTCTTTGCAGATAATCAGGTTTTATTCTGAACTACTTTTCGTCCACCCAAAAATTTCAGGGTGGACGATTGTTCATAGGAAAAAGGAGGTGTGTCCCATGGCAGGGAGAAAGCCTTTGGCAGATCGAATCAGACCCCAATCCTTAGATGATGTAGTGGGGCAGACCCACCTGCTGGGAGAAGGGAAAATTTTACGGCGGTTACTCCAATCAGGCAACATTCCCAACATGATTTTTTACGGGCCTTCGGGAACAGGGAAAACAACCCTTGCCAACATTATTGCAGGGTTGACCAATAAAAAATTGTATCGGCTGAATGCTACCACGGCATCCGTATCCGATATCAAAGAAATTGTGGCGGATTTGGATACCTTTGAAGCCATGAACGGGGTTTTGTTGTATCTGGACGAAATTCAGAATTTCAATAAAAAGCAACAGCAATCCTTATTGGAGTTTATTGAAAACGGCAGAATCACCCTGATTTCCAGTACCACGGAAAATCCGTATTTTTATGTATATAATGCGATTTTGAGTCGTTGCAGTGTGTTTGAATTTCAAACAGTTCCTCCCGAAGAAATCACTCGTGCGGTCAATCGTGCGGTTGCTTTTTTGCAGGAAGAATTTCCCGAAAAAGAAATTCTGTTTTCTTCTGAGGCGGTGGAGCATATTGCCCACAGTTCAGGAGGAGATGTGAGAAAAGCTCTGAATGCAACGGAAGTGTGTCTGATGTCTGTGTTGGGCTCGGAGAAACGATGCGAGGTTACATTGGACGTGGCTGTGGAGGCGACCCAGAAAAAAGCCATGCGGTATGACCGTGACGGAGACAGTCATTACGACATTTTAAGTGCCTTTCAGAAATCCTTGCGGGGAAGTGACCCTGATGCGGCAATTCACTATATGTCAAGATTGTTGGAGGCAGGAGACTTGCCTTCTGTTTGCCGAAGAATGTTGGTGACGGCAAGCGAGGACATCGGCCTGGCTTATCCTAATGCCATTGTGATTGCAAAATCCTGTGTGGATGCGGCATTGATGTTGGGACTTCCCGAAGCGCGAATTCCTCTGGCACAAGCGGTGATATTGCTGGCAACTGCTCCAAAATCCAATTCAGCGATTTGTGCGGTGGATGCGGCAATGAACGATTTGCAACAGGGAAAAACGGGAGAAATTCCGTCTCACTTGCGGGATTCTCACTACAGCGGTTCGGAAAAACTGGGGCACGGACAAGGTTATGTGTATCCCCACAATTGCCCCAATCATTACTATCCGCAACAATATTTACCCGATGCCATCAAAGATAGGGTCTATTATCAGCCGGGTCAGAATAAGTTTGAGGACGGATTGGTAAAATATTGGGAACAAATAAAAAAGGAAGGAAAGTAAAATGAAGAAATTCTTGTCAATTTTATTATCAGGAGCTATATTGATTTCCTTAACCGGTTGTGGTTTGTTGGGAAATTCGGAAATCAGCGAAGCAACCAAAAAAGGCATGACCAAGTTACAAAAAGGTGATTATCAAGCGGCATTGGAAGCCTTTGATAAAGCATTGAACTTGGGAGCAAAAAAGGAAGAAACCCAAGATTTATATGAAATGCTGGACGATTATCTGACTGCAAAGGATGCTTATGATAAGGGAAATTATCAGCTTGCAGAAGAATATCTGGATGAAATGGATGACGATTATCGGGATTATGATACCTTCCGTCAGGATGTTCGTGATTTGGAAAAGAAAATAGAGCAGGCAATTGACGATCAGCGTCAGGCAGAGGCACAGGCGCAGGCTGAAGCGGCAAAAAGTGCGGCATCCTCTGCAGCGCAATCTGCGGCAGCAGCGGAGCAAGCGGCAGCGCAGGCAGCAACCAGGGCAAACAATCCGCCTCCTGCACCACCGGCTTCCAACTCTTATGGTGATGGTTATTTATTTCCTTCCGACAGAGAATATTTAACTGTAGGGTATTTGAATACATTGGATAAAAACACCATAGATTTGATTCGAAATGAAATTTATGCCCGGCACGGATATATTTTCCAAACGCAAAAATATATTAATTATTTTAATGCACAATCCTGGTATGTTCCGTCTGTCCCTGCGGCGAGTTTTAATACCTCGGTATTCAATTCTGTGGAACAAGCAAATCTGAATTTACTGATTGACTATCAGGGGTTATAAAAAAATCTGATAAAATTTTACAGAAATCAGACGATATGGTCTTGACAATCGGGAAAAAAAGCGGTATAATAGAAGAGACGTTTAAAATACTTTTGTAAAGAGGTGTATGGGAAATGAAGAAAGGTAAATTATTGAGTGCTGTTACGATCATTATGGGTATTATAATGGTTCTTTACATAGCAACTCTGGCTCTGCCTCACATGGATTACAGTGCGGCAACACGTGTTCCCACCGGTGTGGGCGATGAAACGGAATTGGTAATGGAAGAAAAGGGAATGAGCGTTTTGTCTTTCCTGGCATTCCCTGATTCCAGCAAGGAAACAGCAGTAAGAAGCGGTATGCAGGCTCAGTTTGGCGATAGCGATTATTCCATTAATGGTGCTACTACAGGTCCTGTCTTATTACTTGTACTGGCAATCTTGGGTGCAGTATGTGCATTCATGAAGAGCAATAAGTTTATTGCATCTATTCTGCCTTTGGCTTGGAGTATTTATGGTTTGGTTGTTTACTTTACCAATAGCTACATCAAGCTGGGCGGTGTTGATTACTGGGTTCAACTGGCAATCATTATCGTTGTAGGAATTTTGGCAATTGCTCTTGGAATCATTCGTCTGCCCGGCGTAATTGCTGAACGGAAGCAGATTAGAATGGAAATCAGAATCACCAAGGAACGCGAAAGAGGAATGCAGGTTGCGAGAGAATCTGCAGACAAATAAAGCATAAATAAGAAAAAGAAAAGCTGTAGTGAAATGATATCATTTTGCTGCAGCCTTTTTTTATCCAGATATTTCTTCTTGACTGTAGGGTGCGTTATCAAGTATAATAATGAGGTGTCAAATTTGTATGGAAAGGAGACAATGATGAAAAAGGGCATCTCAATATTGTTATTATTTGTACTGTTATGGGGAAACGGGATGATTGCAAAGGCAGAAGAAGGATGGCTTTGGCCAACAGGAGCGGCTTACGGATATGGTTATATTACTTCGTCCTACGGGTTTCGAACGTATAACAACAGAAACCACAACGGAATTGATTGTGGTGCACCTCATGGGGCACAGGTGTTGGCAAGCAAAAGAGGAGTGGTTTTAGAATCCTCTTTTGATAACAGTCGAGGAAATTATATCATCCTTGATCATGGCAATGGATATCATACGGTTTCCATGCATCTTTCCCAAAGAACGGTTTCGGTGGGGGAAACCGTAAGTCGTGGTCAAGTGATTGGTCTTGTTGGAAAAACGGGTGCAGCAGACGGAGCACATTTGCATTTTGAAATTAAATATAATGGAAGTTATTATAATCCTAACCCCGTCGATTATCCCATTCAAGGCTCTGTGGTGAATGGGAAAAGAGGCGAGATTGCTTATGCATTTGATGTGCAAGGGGGAATGGGAACAGCAATTTATTCCAAAAACGGAATAACAGAGCCCAATCAACTACTTCGTCAAGGAAGCACAGGAACAAGTGTGATGGAATTGCAGTATAGCCTGAATGTTTTGCTGGGAGAAAAATTAAGCATTGACGGCATTTACGGTTCCAAAACGGTAACAGCGGTAAAGCAGTTTCAGACCAAAAACGGATTGTTTGCAGATGGAATTGCGGGACCGAATACCAACAATAAAATTAATGCCCTGATGGGACAAACTAAAAAAACGGTGAAATTGAGCATTGGTAGTTCTGTGATGTGGGTGAATCAAGAGAGTCAGGAAATTGAGGCACCTATAAAGAAGCAAGGAAGAACATTGCTTCCTGTTCGTCCGATTATGGAAGTGTTCGGTGCTTCTGTTATTTGGAATGGAACGGAACAATCGGTAGAAATCAGCAGACAGGGTGATGTAGTGAAATTTTGGATAGGAAGTACCGTCATATACAGAAACGGTGAGCGATATCAGTCAGACGTGGCTCCTATTATGGTCAATGGCAGATGCTTTTTGCCCATTCGATTTGTGGCAGAAAGCTTAGGATTGACTGTTTCCTGGAATGAGACGAATCAGACCGTAACCATTGAAGAAGAATGAAAAAAGAGGGTGTAGCAAAATGCACAGATCACACAAAGCAAAAAATCCTGGAATGCTTTGTGCTATGAACAAAACTTGCCTCTCGACGTACCTTTGTATGCCTTCAGATAACCAAAAGCATAGCTTTTGCTTGTTTTGTCCATTCTGCACTATTTTTCTTCCACTCTGAAACGATTCGGAGCGATAGCAAAAATTATTTTGCTATCGCTCCTTTAAACAATGTCAAATAAATTGAGTTAAAATAATCCTTTCATATCCAAACCGCTGGTGAAACGGCTCATTTTGGATACGGCATCTGATTCTGCTGCAGCCAGTGCTTCGTTGACTGCTGCAACAATCAAATCATTCAGCATTTCGATATCGTCAGGATCCACCACTTCGGGAGCAATTTGAATTTCAGTTAATCGTTTTTCTCCCGAAACAACAGCCTTGACCGCACCGCCGCCGGCAGATGCTTCGTAAGATTGGGTTTCCAGCTGACTTTGGGTTTCTTCCATTTCTTTTTGCATTTTCTGGATTTGCTTCATCATGTTGTTCATGCTCCCGCCGCCCATTGGCATTCCGGGGAATTTACCTTTTGCCATTGTTATGTTCTCCTTTATTCAAAATGATTAATTTTATAAACGGTCACGTTGTTTTCTTCTGTTCCGAAAAATTCCACACCGATGGATGCGGTAATGGGTTCTAAATTGTTGTCGCAGAATGCAAAAAATTTGATTTCATCAGCAGCTTCTGTGATTTCCAGGGTTGCGGCAAAATCAGCAGCTTTGCCTGCAGGAACGGATTTTGTTACCATATCCAAATCGGTCATTTTCTTGATACCGTTTTCAACACTATAGGTAACGGCATATAAGGTTACGCTGACATCATTTTTGGCAGGATTGGTAATTTCCGCTGAAAATACATTGGTTCCTACAGTTGCTTGGGAAGCATTTTTTCCGTCCACTTGAATGGAAACGGTTTTGCTGAAATAGATGGTGTCGGGTGCTTGAGCCATGACGGCGGTTGTCATCAGCAATAATGCCATCAAGGTGCACACCAAGGTTACGCTAAGTAATTTTTTCATTTGAGATTCCTCCTAAGAAATAATATTAATTTTATTCGACAGGTGCTGAGCCAGCTCCTGTAATCGATCCGGTTCTGACGGACGGGATTGTGGTTCCTCCGGAATGGATTGACCAAGTGCAACGATGACAACTTCCATGTCCGTGTTGCAAATTTCCTTGACCGCCTTTTTGATTGCCATTTTATTTTGAGGAGTATCAATCATGGGTAGCAATCCCAGTAAATACAGTTCATTGCCTTTGATGCGGAATTCACCCGACCGCAATGCACCGCTTAACAGAGGATTCCCTTGCCGTTCAATTTCATGAACAATATCGGTCCAACAGTCGGCAACAGAGCTTGTGTTTCCCGTGGGTTGAGATTGGGCAACCGAAGGCTGAACAACAGGTTCTTGCATGGTTGGTTTCTCCTCAACAGGGTTTTTCGGAGCAGGAGCAGACTGCACTGGTTCTTTGACTTCCGGAACAGGCACTTTTTTTGGTTCCGGAATCCTTTCTCCTTGGGAAAGGGCTTCTAACCGTTCCACCCGAGCAAGAAGATTGGATTCCTCCGCTTTGGGATGGCTTAATTGAATCAAAGCCATTTCCAAAATCAATCGGGTGTTTTTTGCCCAACGGGTATTGTCATAAGCTTTGGAAAGGACATCCATAGCGGTAAGGCACCGCGCCATGGTCACGCCTTCTGCCTGCAGTGATAAAGTTTCCAATTCCGAGGGGGACAATTCAATCAGTTCTGCCGGAGCACCGCTGCTTTTGCATACAATCAGATTTCTGAAATATTCTAACAAGCTTTCCAATAAACGAATCGCATCAAATCCCTTTGCAAAGGCATCCTTGATTTGCAGAAATACCTGTTCTGTTTCATAATTTAAAATTGCACCGCCCAGGGCAAGCATACGGCTGCTTTCCGGTCCGCCTGTGACGGTTCTGACCCAGTCGGCATCAATTTCATCGGCACAGCCTGAGGAGCATTGGTCCAACAAGGAAAGAGCATCACGCATGGAACCGTCTGCCGATTTCATAATTAAAGACAGGGCATTGTCTGTAATCCGAATCCCATCATTTTGAGCAACGATTTTCAACCGCTCCAGCATGGGATTCTGGCTGATTCGTTTAAAATCAAACCGCTGACAACGGGACAGAATGGTTGCCGGAATTTTATGGCTTTCAGTAGTTGCCAAAATAAAAATCACATGAGAAGGAGGTTCTTCCAAGGTTTTCAGTAAAGCATTAAAAGCGCTGACGGACAACATATGTACTTCGTCAATGATATAAATTTTATATTTCATACCCGAAGGGAGATAAGAAACCTCGCTGTTGATGGTACGAATGGTTTCAACACTGTTGTTGCTGGCTGCATCAATTTCCGCAACATCCATCAAACTTCCGTCTGCAATCCCTTGACATACCTTGCATCGGTTACAGGGATTTCCGTTTTCAGGCTGCAAGCAATTGACCGCCTTGGAAAAAACACGGGCAGTTGTTGTTTTCCCCGTTCCGCGAGAACCGCAGAACAGATAAGCTTGCGCAATTTTACCTGATTTGATTTCATTTTGCAGTGTGGCGGTAATGTGCTCCTGTCCTACAATTTCGGAAAAGGTGGAGGGGCGCCACTTTCTGTATAAAGCCTGATAACCCATAGGAATCTCCTTTGATTTTTTAAAAAAGCCGCACGTTCTTTTTTGAATGATACCTCCATGCGTTGCCTGCACAAACGACTCAACTCAGGCGACCCCGGGGCACACAAATTTGACTGCTTATCGCTGCTTCGTTCCCGACCTGACGAGGTTCACAGCCAATTTGTTGCACGGGACCCAAATCTCAACACCGTTTCTACAGGACAGACCATACAAGCACCACCCGAGAAAGAACATCACCCTTGCTATAGCGGATTGCAAGTACAGGGCACCGCTACCTCCCCGGCTGTGCGACTTTGGTATTTCAACCGCCATGGCGGATTGAAATTACAGTTACCCTATTATTATACTACATTTTTTAAGATTTATCAATAGGCGAATGAAAAAAAGTTGCATTTTTTTCGAAAAAAAGGATGCCCTCCGGCAGACCAAGAAAAAGGAAATGTTTACGGGACGTGTCTGTTTTTGCACATTTGCCCTTGTTATAGGACAGGGTAGGACAGTGGTCCCGGGCGGCTCTATGTCCTATCGGCTAAACCACTACCAATCCTTATTGATTCCTTTTGAAATGCACATTTTTTACCTGTTTTTTCACGTCACAATCACCTTCTCTGCCTTTATCATATCACAAAAAATTTCCTTTGTTAATATTCGCGTAGAAACAGACATTTCGAAACGTAAGTAAATTGTTAAGAGAAATTTAAGTGTTTACTATTTTATTTCCCAATACATAGGGTTTTGCATGGGTTTCATGGAAAAGCCTTCCCAAACATACAAGATGAGTTGTCCTGAATTTGTAATGGGGAGTTGAAAAGAACTCTGTGTTGCGGTTTCTCCCGGTGAAATCAAAGGAAATCGTATCATTTTAAGTTCGGTTTGCTTTCCTTCCGAGAGAAGGGATACGAATAATACAGGGGAAAAAGAAAGTCCCGATAAATTGGCACAGCTTACCTTTCCTTGTAAGGTTCCTCTGCCGATGATTTCCTTTTTGTCGGCAAATTCTGAGCCGTTTAAGGTGAGAGTGTCTATGGTGACGGAATACTGTTTGGGGGAATGGTCTACCATTACCAGCTCAATGCCGCCCGAATATCCCAAATTTCCCGAATACTGGCGGTCAATGGGATTGTTCCAATGCTCATGTACACCTAAAGAAACAGGGATTTTTCCGTTTTGATTGGGGTTGTAAACGGTTTTGGATGGAGGATTTTTCAAATTTGCCGCTTCATGCAGAAAATTATCAGGATTTCCTGCAGCCTTCATCACACTCAAGGTAGGTTCAGCGGCAATAAAATCCAGACAAACGGATTCAATTGCCACAGGGTCTTGAGAGGCAAATATTCCGCAAGGGGTTTTTCCGTCAAAGGTTTCCATTTTGGTTACTACAGGATAATTTTGCATATTGGAGGTGTACATAGCATCTACCAGATACAGCATTGTTTTTCCGCCAATCAGCTCATGAGCAATCAAATCGGTTAAAGGACTGTAAGCATCATATCCGTTATAGGCAGAATTATGCATGGGAGTAGGGAGAAATTTTCCTTTGTTTTCATTGTCAAAATCCACGGAACCAAAGTGATTTTTGGCACAGAAGGTCACCCCGTACAAATTATGAACCCGAAACAGACCAATGTTAATCATGTAAGTGGCATCGGCATAATCTTTGGGGACATATCCTGTGGGAATATTGTCACCTGAAAAACAGATGGGATGGTCGGTATCCCGTTGGGGCTTAATTCTGTTTTGTGCAACCATCCGCACACCGGGAAATTTCGTTGTAATTCTTTGATAAATACAGTCGCTGAAATTCCGCGAAGCATCAATCAGGGTGATATCGGAAGGTGCAATGCCCACTACCTTTGTTAAATCGGCAAGAAGGGCATCCAACAACTGAGGAGAGGTCATGTGATCGGTGGTCCAGCCGGTGCCGTCATCCTGATTTTGATTTAATTTGATGACAATTTTTTCTCCTGATTGATAATCCGTTTCTTTGCCGTTTTTCTTCTTGTTAAAGTGGCAAAAGAGTGCCGACCAGGCTTTTTGGTCTGTGGATTCTCCTGTCAGCTGCAGTAAGGAATCGGTAAACAGGCGGTCTACCACTTCGGGGTTGGTGTTTTCATCGTCCCACCAATTGCCTGTTCCGTCTTTGTAAGTGACTGCCCGTTCATCCCGAACAAATGCCACTCGACCCGGATGAATTCCCTGTCCGATACCCATTGGCTGATTGCGACCGTCGGGAGGATTGAACACCGTTGCAGCAGGGGTTTGCTGATTGACCAAAAGGGAAACTGTCAGTCCCATCGTGAGCAAGCACAAAAGAGCAGTGCTGATTCGTTTTTCGGAAAGCCGTTGTTTTGCTTTGCCGAGCAGCAAACCAATTGCGGTACTTCCTGCCAAATAAGCAAAAAAACCGCCAAATAGGCTCATTGCCAGCCGTTGACAGGGATAGGTGGCACGTTGCGGCTTGGGAATCACGCGGATTAAAAACCAGAGAAATGCTAAGATTGCCACAATGGGCGAGATAACCCAGAATAGTTTATTACTGTAGTTAAAGCCAACGATTCTGTTGGATTTCGGACAACGTTTAAAGAAGTGTTTCATCAGTAAATTCCCCCTTTTTTTCATTATAGCACAACTGTTTTTCAGATACAAGAAATTTTATAAAAATTTGGGATTTTCTTGACAGTTTTGGAAAACTTGGGTATAATAGAAAAAGGAGGTTTTGCATATGAAAAAATGGAAAATAACGGGGCAGGGACAAGTGCTTGTCATAGGACTGCTTCTGATTGTTGCATATAAGATTATCAATAATTTTGAACATATCTGGCGTGCTTTTTTGAGTGTGTTATCCACCATGGATCCCTTTTTTGCAGGGATTGTGATTGCGTTTTTTCTGTATCGTCCCGTCAAGAAGATTAATCGGTTGATTCGTCGTTGTAAGTGGAAAGTGATTCAGCGGTTTTCCATGGCAATCAGCACCCTGTTGGTGTATCTTGTGATTTTTATGATGATATCTTTGGTTGTCAAATATTTTGTTCCTATCTTGTACAAAAATATTGAAGATTTTATCAATCAGGTGCCGAAATATTATACGGTGATTCAGGATTTTATGAGAAAATATGGTTTGTTCCAATATATTAATATTGACCAATTTATTAAAAATACCATTCTTCCCAAGCTGAATCTTGCAACGCTGAATCAATATATCGGTGTTATCAGTAAAATTGCAAATTCCTTCCTGTCTGCATTTATGAGTATTATTTTTTCCATTTATATTATTTTGGAAAAGGATAATATTTTTGGCTTTTTCAAACGGCTTTTTTCGAAAGAAAATGTCAAAGGCAGTACGGTTGCAATCATGTATTACAGCTCCAAAATGATAGAATTGTTTTATTCCTATTTTTCAGGGTTGTTTACAGATGCCTTGATTATGGGAGCGGCTTCCTTTTTGGTGTTAGCGGGATTTGGAGTGCCTTATGCACCGCTTTT
This sequence comes from Oscillospiraceae bacterium, assembly GCA_015068925.1. Classification (GTDB taxonomy): domain Bacteria; phylum Bacillota; class Clostridia; order HGM11514; family HGM11514; genus SIG438. The sequence goes on along the minus strand of SVJP01000013.1, from coordinate 4,934 downwards.
GGCTGTTTTGGCGGCAATCGGAAATATGATTCCCTTCTTCGGACCCATTGTTTCTACCGTTGTGATAGCCCTTGTTTCTGCATTGACGGTAGGCTTGGTGCGGTCCATCTGGATTTTGATTGCCATGTTTGTGATAGCCCAGCTGGATGCGAATATCGTTCAGCCGAAAATTTTGGGAAACTCTGTCGGGGTAAGTCCGCTTTTGGTTTTGCTTTCCGTAACGGTATTCGGCGGATTGTTCGGTGCTGCAGGAATGATTCTCGGTGTTCCCTTGATTGCAGCAGGAAAATTTGTGCTCAATGATTTCTTGGATGATATGAAATTAAACGGATCTGTCACAGATGACAAGTCGGAAGATTGAACAAAAAATGAACCGCATGGAATTTTAATAGTTCCATGCGGTTTTCTTATTTTTCGAGCATTTCTACCGTGGCATCAAAAGGAATCGTGTTGTCTTCGTTGATGCTGATCCACATAGCGGTATTGCCATAAACACCTGCATAATGTTCATGTCCGGCAAAAGAATCAGGACCAATTGTTGATTCCAATGTTAAAGGAATACCCAAACAGTTTTCGATTTCTTCCGGAGAATAATTAACTCCTTCTTCGGTATTAATCATATCAGTTAACGAACAAATGACCAGCAAGCATTTATCTTGAGGTTCAAAGGGATAGTCGGTTAATTCTTTAAAAGCTCTTAGTCGTTCAAAAACAAATGTCATAGAACCTGATTGTTCAAAGTAGACCGTTGGTCCTCCGTTATACCAAAAATCCAAACCTTCGGATTTTCCCAATAAATCTGTTAATTCTCCATAAGTTTTTCCTACATAATGAATGACAGTATCATCGAAGGTCAAGGTTTTCTGAACATTTTGTTCCTGTTCTTCGGATGAAGCAGTATCCGGTGTTGGTGATGTTGTTTCACCACCGCCTGTTCCGCCGCAACCGGAAAACGTCAGCATAGCAATCAGTAAAAATAATAAAATCCTTTTCATCTTTTGTTCCCTCTTATTTATTTTCGTTCTGATAATTCCACTAATTTGTCAGTATTTTCTATTAATTGTCCAAAGCCGTAAAGAACAAAGATTGGGGCATCCTCCGTGTTTTAGACTATTCTATCATTAAGTTGTATTGTTTGTGTGGATGGTAAAAGTTTATTGATAAAAGCCGGCGTCACCAACATATACGTTAAACCAGTTTTCCCAAGCATCACCATTTTCAAATTCTAATTTAATATGATTATATCCTCTAATATTGATATCAAAATACACAGGCTTAGAGGTTTTGTTTATGATAGGCGAAGTATATATTACTTTATTATCTGCTATTACTTTCATTTGTCCGCTAAGAGTGCTATTTTCTCCTTTGGGAACATATAATGTTCCTTTTAATTTACTATATTTCATATTTACTAAATATTCTGCTGTTCCATTACCAAAAAAATACAATCCATTACTGTATGTATTTTCGTAGTTATCTGTCAATTTCTTTTGATCTGCTTTGTTAAATTTAGCTCCTATGTTGTTTTCTGTCAAGTATTGTGAGGGATACTCCAACTTTCCGTTCATATCACCAAGATAAACGGTGTAATTCGGACCGTCCCAATAAACTGCTTTTCCAAAGGCGTTTGATAAAGCACGAACGGGCAGATAGGTAGTACCGTTATAAATAATTGGTTCAACAGAATTTCCGTTTGCATCGGTAGGGTTAAGCTGTTTTCCGTCCAATACAATTTTGATTCCGTCAACAACTACATCGTACCATGTAGCTGTATTAACAGCCATTGCAACTCCACCAGATAAAGTCGCTCCAATCAGAAGCCCGACAACTGCTCCCTTTAATTTTTCTTTTAACATGTTTTTTCCTCCTTTTACAGTTCGCCTTCGATGGTTACGGTTTGATTTGTTCCGTTCCATCCTACAGTCAAACCAAGACTTTCAGCAATAAAGCGCAGAGGCATGAAGGTTCTTTCATTAATAATAACAGGTGCAACATCTAAGATAACTTTTTTACCGTTTACTTTTGCAGTAGTGCTGTTAACCCACAATTCAATGGATACTTCGTCACGAGTAATCGTGATTTTATTTTCCGTTTCATCCCAAATAACATAGGCGTCAAATGTTTCCACAACAGCACGAATGGGAAGCAGTGTTCTGTCATTTTTTGTGACAGGAACGGTTCCTCTGCCCGGGTCAATTTCTTGTGAAATTCCATCTACGGTCATATTAGGAATACCAATTTGCAGTTTCACGGTTTTCTTTTCTTTTTTGTTGCTGCTTTCCGGATAGCATTGGGAACATCCTTTGACTTTTTGAGTTTTTCCGGTATATTGCACATCACCGCAGCTGCACTTTTTGTATTGCTTATGAGGATGTGCAGCTTCGTAAGTAGCATTGCCGTAAGAGTGGGTATGGCATTGGCTACAGTTATCTACCGTTGTTGTGTTACCTGTATATTGCACATCACCGCAGCTGCAGGTTTTGTATTGTCTATGAGGATGAGCGGACTCGTAAGTAGCATTGGTGTAAGAATGGGTATGGCATTGGCTACAGTTATCAACAGTTCTTGTTTTCCCTGTATATTGCACATCACCGCAATCACATTTTTTATATTGCTTATGGGGGTGTGCAGCTTCATAAGCGGCATTACCATAAGAATGGCTGTGAGCAGTCAACAAACTGTTAATTTTATTATTGGTATTTTTTCCTGCAATACCGTCAACTGTAAGACCATATTTAGACTGGAATTGTTTTACAGCTTCCAATGTTTTATCACCAAATTTACCATCAACTTCTAAATTGATTCCTAAAATTTTATTCAAACATTGTTGCAATTCTTTTACTGCTGTTCCTGATTGTCCCTTTTGTATGTTTTGATTGGGATTGCTGATTTTAAGAGAAGAATCGGGATTTGTTGAAGGTTTTGAAGTAGAAGTCGGAGCAGGAGTAGGTTTTTGGCTATTGCCTTTTCTGATTTCATTAATTTTATTATTGGTATTTTTTCCTGCAATACCGTCAACTGTTAAGCCGTATTTAGTTTGAAACTGTTTTACGGCGGAAACGGTATTGTTACCATATTTACCGTCAACAGCTAAATTTGTTCCCAAAATTACATTCAAGCTGTGTTGAAGCTCCATAACACCGGCTCCTGAGCTTCCGTTACGGAATGTTTGATTGGGATTACTGATGCCGTCTTGGGACCACTGAATAGAACCCATTCCGCCTGCTTTGTCAAAGGAATAAGTAATGGAACCTTTTTTTCCGTTTACAACAGAACCTTTGATAGGATAATCAGCCGGGTTTGGGTTAACAAGAGAGCCATTCAGGCGAATTTCAAAATGTAAATGCGCTCCGTCAGAAGCACCGGTATTTCCGACTAAGCCTATGGTTTGGCCTCTGGTTACTTTTGTACCGGAGGAAACCAATCTTTCAGACATGTGCATATAAGTGGTTTGATATCCGTCATGATGATCAATTATGATGTGTTCTCCTCGACTTGAATCGTAGTTGGAGACGGTAACAGTACCGCTTCTGGTTGCCATAATTTGTGCACCTGCAGGTGCAGCACAGTCAATTCCGTTATGATCTCTGTTGTTATATGTACGATATCCGAACGAGCATGATATGCAGCTGTATCCATAGGTGGAACCTGTGGGCCACAACCAGCTTTCGCTTGCACTTACGACAAAAAATCCGGTACAAAGAATTGATATGATTAAAATAACAGAAACAATTTTTTTCATAATATAATTCCCCTGTTTTAACAAAATAAAATTATTTTCCCCAAAATAATTTAACCTTCTTCTGCTGCGGTGTCTACCAATACGGTAACATCAGGATGCAACTGAAGCAAGGATGCGGGATTATCCGTGGTGATTCCCTTTTCAAACAAGCGATGAATAATATCGTGTTTTTTCTTACCGGTTACCAGCACAATGATTTTCTTTGCACTAAAAATAGTTTTCATCCCCATGGTGAGTGCAGCGGTAGGAACCTGGTCGGCAGATTCGAAAAACCGTGCATTTGCCTGGATGGTAGATTGGGTTAAAGCAGTTTTATGAGTACCTGCAACCAACTCTTCGTCCGGCTCGTTAAAACCGATATGACCGTTTTCGCCCAATCCTAAAATCTGTAAATCAACGCCGCCGTAAGCTTCCAGCAATTCGTCATAGCGTTTGCATTCTGCATCCGCATCCTTCGCTTCTCCGTTAGGGATAAAGCAATGCTCGGGACGAATATTGATATGCTTAAACAAATTTTCCTTCATGAAATATGCATAGCTTTGGTCGTCTGTTTTCTGAATGGGATAATATTCATCCAGATTAAAAGCGGTGATTTTGGAGAAATCCAAATTTCTGTCAATCAACTCTTTATAAAGACCCAAAGGAGTGGAGCCTGTTGCCAGACCCAAAATACTGTCAGGCTTGCTTTCTATCTGCTTTTGTACCATATCCGCTGCAAAGGAGGCTAAAGATACATCTGATTCAAATACAATTTTTTTCATGGACAATCAACCTTTCTGATTTTTTATTATTATTATATCACATAATCGAAAATTATTCTTGTAATATATTCACCTGAAATGGGATAAAATTCACATTTTAAAAAATTCATTTTTTGTTCATAAAGTGGTCATATTTTTATTTTATAATGAACTTGTACCGAAAGGTATAGAGGTCAAATATGTCCCCCAACATATTTGACTGTAAGCCGGTCTGAGGATTGGCTTTCGTTTTCCCCTCATAAAATAGGCAAAAGAGGCAGTCATCCCCAAAGACTGTCTTTTTTGCTACAATCAAAAGCCTCCCTCTTTGAGGGAGGACTCAGCCTGTCGATAAACCTATCGTCAGGCTGGCAGACCAAGAAAAAGGAAGGGATATTTTGTCAAAATGAATCGCAGACAGTACGTGGGTACGGCAAGTGTTCATTTTGGCA
>SVJP01000198.1 GCA_015068925.1 Oscillospiraceae bacterium | reverse complement strand
TGTTCGAAAACATTTGTTCTGTTTGTATTGTATCGAACATATTTTCTTTTGTCAATAGGAAATCGAACATATTTTTGGAATATATGTTTGCTTTTTTCTTTTTGGTATGTTATACTCATTTTAGATTAACGGAAATATTAGTTTCATAATACATAAAATGGAGGATATTATATGGGATACGGAAAAATCACTCCCAAACAGCAGGAAATTCTGGATTATATCAAAGAAGAAATCTTAAAAAGAGGCTACCCGCCCACTGTTCGGGAAATTTGCGAAACCGTAAATTTAAAATCAACCTCTTCTGTTCACTCCCATTTGGAAACATTGGAGAAAAACGGCTATATCAGACGAGACCCTACCAAGCCCCGTGCGATAGAAATCTGCGATGACAGTTTTCAAATGGTCCGCACGGAAATGGTTAGCCTGCCCATTCTCGGCAATGTGGCTGCCGGTCAACCTATTTTGGCAGAAGAAAATATACAGGATTATTTCCCGGTTCCTGCCGACGTGGTTCCCAAGGGGGAATCCTTTATTCTCAATGTCCGTGGTGATTCCATGATTAATGCCGGAATTTTCAACGGTGACCGTGTGTTTGTAAATGTATGCAATACTGCACGGAACGGCGATATGGTTGTGGCATTGATTGATGACTCCGCTACCGTAAAGACTTTTTACAAAGAAGACGGACATATACGTCTGCAACCGGAGAACGATTCCATGGATCCCATTATTGTTGATGATTGTCAAATTTTGGGAACTGTTTTTGGTGTATTTCGTTTTTATCGTTAAAGGGAATAATTTTTTTCCATTTGGATATCCTAATTCTTGCGCAATACCTGCGTAGAAATGAGGCTGAAACATGGGAAATAAACTTTTAGACGGTACGGCACTGACCATTGCGATTATAGGTGCCATCAACTGGGGCTTAATCGGCCTTTTCCGATTTGACCTCGTTGCTTTTATTTTCGGAGATATGTCTTGGTTATCACGTATTGTTTACACACTGGTAGGTTTATGCGGTCTTTATCTGCTTACCTTCTTTATGCGTCTTGGTGATAACGGCAGAGGCGACAACGATTAACACATGAAAAGGGACTTCTAAGACGGAATATTCTTAGAAGTCCTTTTGCTTTACATATTTTCAATATCAATTTGTTTTCCATCACGCCATATTCTTTCCAAATCATAGAGAAGTCTGTTCTCCTTGTCAAAAATATGAACAATCACATCACCAAAGTCCAAAAGCACCCAATTTGCGGTGTCATATCCTTCTGTTTGTTTGGAAGGGAAACCGGCACGGCCCAGTTTTTCATCCACATTATCACACATAGCCTGAATCTGGCTTCTGTTGCTTCCGCCTGCTATAATAAAATAATCCGCAAGCACTGACACCTCACTAATGTCAATCACTTTAGTATCTTCTGCTTTTTTATCTTCCAAAGCTGCAATGGCTAACTTTGCCATTTCAAGAGATTTATTTTCCATCCTGTTACCTTACCCTTCCGTTTGTTTTACATTTTCACAATAATATTCATAGGTTTTCTGTGTCATAGGGTCCAATTCACCCTCTGATCCCTGATCCTGCAAATATACCAAGGTATCTTCCAAAATCCGTACCAATGCAAGATCCAGATTTTCAAATGCCAATTTACGGATTTCATTTAAATTAGGCGCCTGTTTTCGTGCAGGCTCAATATAATCTGCCACAAAAACTATTTTCTCCAGCAAACTCATTCCCGGACGTCCTGTTGTATGATTTAAAATTGCATTAATTACATCCGTATCTTCAATCCCGTATTCATGCATTGCCAAAAAGCTTCCTACTTTTGCATGGAGTAAAAAAGGATTTCTTTTTTCAACTTCATTGATGCTGATATTATATTTTTCGCAGATAGAAAGCTTTTTATCATTGGACAGACATTTTGCACAATCATGAAGCAATCCTGCAATTTGTGCGTTCATAACCGATGCATTATAGCACATTGCCAAGGAAGCTGCAGTAAATTCCACACCCAATGTGTGTTCATATCTTTTGCCGTCCAACTCTTTTTCCATTGCTTTTCTGATTTTAATCAATTCATTTGTTTTCATAATTCTTTATAAAATCCTTTTTTTGCAATATAAGAGATGACCTGTTCCGGAATCATATAGCTCACACTTTTTCCCAAACGGATACGCTCACGCAATTCCGTGGAAGATATTTCCAGCCTTGGAAAAGAATATAACTCAATTTTGGCTCCGAATTTCTGTTCCAATTCAATCTTTTTTTGTTGCATTTCCTCTGTGGAGGAATCATTTCGGACCGCAGCTATTACCTGACAGGCATCAAAAATTCTTTCCGGGCATTTCCAGCATTCTATGGAAAAAAGACAATCCGCACCGAAAATGAAATAAAATTCATTCTCGGGATAAGTTTCTTTCAACTGCTCCAGGGTCTCATAACTATAGGTATATCCGGAGTGTTTGATTTCCACATCAAGGCACTTCATCCATGGCTTGTCTTTTGCTGCAAGCAAAACCATGTGATAACGTTCCTCTCCCGGCAAAACATCGATATCTTTCTTCATATAGGAACAACCGGTGGGAATAATCCAAACCTCATCCAATCCAAAGTCATCCTTTGCTCTGTCTGCCAATATCAAGTGACCTATATGAATGGGATTAAATGTACCACCCATAATACCGATTTTCTTCATATATAACCTCCAAAACTATTTGGGAAGCTCAATTTTAGGTTTATCTTTATTGGGCTTGTATAATACAATCTTTTTGCCGATTACCTGAACTAACTGAGAACGGGTACGTTCAGCCAATACTTCACCAATTGCTTTGGGATCATCCATGCAATTTTTCAATACGCCGATTTTTATCAATTCATTATTATTAAAACATTCACTAATTGCATCGGTAATTTCCGGTGTCAAACTGGATTTTCCAATCTGAAATACAGGATTCAAATTACTTGCCAAGCTCATTAAATATGCTCTCTGTTTACTGGTCATTCTTTTTTCCTCCGGTGTTCACCATTACTTATAATAGTCAAAGGACAAACCATACATTCTTACAGTATCTCCTTCTTGAATACCCAATTTTTCCAACTCTTCCAAAATTCCGGTATCCTTTAAGAAATTCTGGAAGAAAGTAAAGCCTTTTTCGCTTTCCAAATTGGTGTAACCCAACAT
>SVJP01000197.1 GCA_015068925.1 Oscillospiraceae bacterium | reverse complement strand
ATGATTTTGCTGGGAATATATTTTGCACTAGTAATTTATTTGGATATATATGGGCTTTTGTTATTATTTTTGGGGATAAGTATTTTATGGAGCCTTCCGGAAACAAGAAAAGAGCAACGAAGTATTCCAATGCGGCCTTTGCAGGTGTTTTGCCTTATTATCGGGTGTATAGGTGGTATTGTTTCATTCGTTTGTCTAAGAGTGTCGTTATATGGACTTGATTCCAGGACTGTAATTAATAACTGGTGGCAGACTTATGGTGCAGAACTTGATGGACGACTTCTTTTGAATCTTGAAGGTAGTGGGTTGCTTGCATTTACTTTGCTGGCGGTAGCTTTATATTGGGGCGTTTTTCGATTTTTAAAAGAATCAAATGAAGAATCTCTTAGCGGATTTATGCTTTTGGTTGGAGTGATGGTTGTTTTGCAATTTTCCGGTATTAGCGCAAATAATACAGGAAATGTATGGATGTTCTGGATTATGATTTTATGTGCAGCTGCATGTCTCGGACGTTGTTTTATACCAAGTGAAGAGAAAGAAATTGTGGGAGCAATTCAAGATGAATTAATGGAAGAAACGATTGAAGAGTTAAAAGCCATTGTACAACCCAAATATATTGAAAAGGATAAAACAATTGAACAGCCAAAACAGGAGGAGCAGATAAAACCTATATTATTGCCACAAGTAGAGATAGATCTTGATTTGCCAATAAAAGAAGAGAAAATTACATCTGTTCAGAAGCCGGTCTCTGCTGAGAATCCAGTCTCTGCTGAGAATCCAGTCTCTGCTGAGAAGAGGGTACCTGTTGAGAAGCCGGAACCTATCAAGAAGCCGGCACCTAAACTTTTACATAATCCGTTGCCGGGACCGAAAAAACATGTTCCGAAAGTATTAGACTATGATTTGATTGAAGTGGAAGATTTTGAGAAAAATTACGACGATTATGATATAGAAGTTTCCGAATTTGATGATTACGATATTAAATAATGTTTAATATTATTTAATTGAAGTTCTTATTTATGCATATCGTATAATTTGAGTATGTTTGAAGAAACTAGAAAGGGAATCACGAAAGTGATTCTCTTTTTTGCTATAACAAAGAATATAGGAGAGAAAAATGGAACAGAATAATGAGCAGAAAAAAGAACAGGAAAAAGAAAATATTAAATTAGACGAGGAAAGAATTGAGAAAACCGGTCAGCTGACATTAAATAATAATGCAGATAAAAAGACGATTCATTTAATATCCATTATAGGTGAAATAGAAGGTCATGATAATCTTGGAAGTACATCAAAAACAACCAAATATGAGCACATTCTCCCACAGTTGGCGGCAATTGAAGATAGTAGTGAAATAGAAGGTGTTTTATTTTTGTTGAATACGATGGGTGGCGATGTGGAGGCAGGGCTTGCAATTGCAGAAATGATTGCATCATTAAGCAAACCAACGGTATCGTTAGTCCTTGGAGGAAGTCATTCAATTGGTGTACCGATTGCAGTAAGTACTTCCTATTCATACATTGTACCCACAGGGACTATGGTAATTCATCCGGTCAGAATGAATGGTATGGTTATTGGTGTTTCCCAAACATTTGATTATTTTAAACAGATTCAAGATCGTATCACGGGATTTGTATGTAATCATTGTGATATAAAAAAACATCGCCTGGAGGAATTAATGATGGAAACCGGTATTTTGACAAAAGATATCGGAACGATTCTGGTAGGTGATATGGCAGTTCGGGAAGGGATTATAAATGAAGTGGGGGGAATTAAAGAAGCTGTAAAAAAACTTCATGCGATGATAGCCGAAAAAGATAAAAATAATTGCAGAAAATGATATTAAATTTCCAAGGTGACAAGCGGTAAGAAAAATGGTATACTATATTAGATTATGTATATTTATTTTACCAAGGGAGTTTGATAGAAATGGCATCACAGTCAGGAAGAAGAAAATCCGGGAGTGGTCAGCGCAAGAGGAGTACTTCGACTCGAAACAGCCGTAGCAGTAGACAGCAGTATTCCGTGCAGGACAGTGCTATTTTTCATGAAATAAGTCTGATATTACTATTTGCTTTTGCGGCAATTTTATTTTTGTGTAATTTTGGGATTATTGGTGCAGTAGGAAATGCAATAAGCAGTTTTATGTTTGGTGTATTTGGACTGCTTGCTTATGTTGCTCCTATTTTGGCTTTTTTAGCATATGCGTTTGGTTCCATTAACGCAGGGAGCAATGTTGCAAAAAGAAAAATAATTGCGGGAGTTATGCTTTTTTTCCTGATTGGAATATTGTTGGAATTTTTGAGTGGTTCTATGGGAAGCAGACTTGAATATGACTTTAAGGCAATCTATGTAGAATGCAGTGAAGGAAGAAAGGGAGGCGGAATTATTTCCGGTTCTCTTGCTTTTGTTTTATACCATTTTCTTGATATGGTTGGAGCGGTATTAGTTGTGCTGGTTCTTGTTGCGATTTGTCTTGTTTTATTAACAGAACGTTCCTTGATAGGTGGAGTGAAAAATGGTAGCAAGCGTGTCATGGAACTTAGCCGTGAAGATGCAAAACGGCGTAGAGAATTGGCAGAAGAGCGTAGACGTACACAAGAAGAGATACGAAAAAACCGAGAAGAAGAACGTCGTATTCGTGAAGAAGAAAAGGAAAACGAAAAAATTCTTCGTATGGATAAAAAAGTCTCAGGTGTTACGATTGATACTACTTTGGTTAATACGAATGTAAGCATAAAAGAAGCAGAACGTGATGATATTCATGAAATTATGTTGAATGAAGAGGATACACCGGAATTTGATTTTGACAAGATTCGTATTCGTACAGGCGGACAAATGAATCTAAAGGGTGAGGAAGAAGCTTATATAGAAGAGCATACAATTAACGAAATATCAATTGATGAACAGGATGAAAATGTAATAATTGAGCCACCTCCAGTGGTAAGACGACGACCTTCTGCAAGACTCAGTCAGGAAGAAGCAGGCAAACAACAACAGGAGATGGAAAATCAGATTCAGGGTGCGCAAAAAAAAGTTCCCAAGAAATATATATTTCCTCCCTTATCCCGATTGTCAAAAGGAAGTGGACAAAGCAAGGATAGTACCAGAGAATTAAAAGAAACGGCTATGCGTTTGCAACAGACATTAAATACGTTTGGTGTTCGTGTCACAATTACTGATATT
>SVJP01000196.1 GCA_015068925.1 Oscillospiraceae bacterium | reverse complement strand
CCGCCTGCATAATCATCTGCAAAACCCAAATTGCTTTTTGTTCTTTTTTTGTAGGTACAAACGCTGCTACGATTTGAATCATCAAAACCATAACTCCCGTTTCCAGATAAGTTGGCAATTTATCATATTCCATCAAAGGAAACAGGCATATTACACTTCCAAGAAGCGCAATAATCCGAAGAACGCCGGAATCCTTTTTATAGCTAAGAAAAAAAGTCATTGCAGTAATCAACGCAATCAACACAAATGCGAGCACATTATTCAAAATCCCGTACCCATGTATAACCAAAGTATTTAAGAATAGGCCGCTTAACCCGACACCGGTCATTCCCACTGAGAATTTTTCTTGTTTCTTACGCACCCAAAGTTCTGATACCAAGATTACTAACAACAAAATTCCATAGAAAGAAAGACCTTTTGCTAAATTCGACATAAAATTCATTGCAAAAAGCCAAAATGCAGCCAGAAGAAAAATCGCGCCCGTGACACCCAGAATTCCTGCTCCCACAGCAAATTCCACACTCTTTTTAGGTGTTTCAACCGGTTTTTCAATATCACGCACAACACTTTGCTGCTGTCTTTTAGTTTGATAAATGGCATGATTTTTATTAAGATCTTCCTCAGCAGTTGTATCGTTAATTTGTCCGTTCCACAAAGCATTCCCCAATTGATTTAAAAACAGGGTAAATTCCGGTTCTTCAGATTCCCTGATTAACTGCTGGATTCTCTGATGCAAAGCAGGATTCCCATGATATATATTATTTACATTTTCTACTTCCCTTGTATTTTGTTCCATTCCTTATTTCCTATTCCTCATAAATGTATTCTTTATATTTTACTGCATCATTCTGATGACAGTTTACCACCAAATGCACTCCCTTTTCCACATAATTTTGCTCTATCACTTCAGCATTTTGTATCAAAGCCGAAACATATGATCCTTTATCGTATGGAAAAAGAAATTCTCTTGTCACATAATCCCCGTATAAATGTTTTTTTATTTTTTCTGCCAACTGCAAAATATCCTTTGATTCCCGCGCCGAAAGATAAATACTGTCTTCCTTTTCCGCCGGTACATCACCACCATATAAGTCGACTTTATTATATACACAAATTGTGGGAATATCACCTGCATCCAGTTTTCGCAAAGTATCCTTCGTCACCTGCATATGCTGTTTATAATTCGGATCAGAAAAGTCAACTACATGAAGTAATAAATCCGCTGTTGCCGCTTCCTCAAGGGTCGCCCGAAATGCTTTTATTAAATCATGTGGCAATTTGTGGATAAAACCGACCGTGTCAGAAAGAAAAAAGTCTTTATGGTCTTTACCTGCAATATAGCGCACAGTTGTCTCAAGCGTAGCAAACAGCATGTTCTTTTCCAAAACCTTTTTGTTTTCTTCTCCAATATACATACTGACCATGCCATTCATAATGGTAGACTTCCCGGCATTGGTATATCCAACCAAAGCAACTTTTTTCACACGTGAACTTTCTCTTTTTTTGCGCTGGGTCTGACGTTCTTTGGAAACTTCCTCCAATTCCTTTCGTAAAAAAGTCAGACGATGCTCTATCTTTCGCCTGTCCAATTCCAGTTTTTTCTCACCGGCACCTTTATTACTCATACTTCCGCTGCCACCGCCCTGTCGGCTTAATGCCTCATGCATTCCAACCAATCTGGGAAGCATATACTTTAGTTTTGCAGTTTCAACCTGCAATTTTGCCTCTTTCGTCTTTGCGCGGAGCGAAAATATATCCAAAATCAAACCGGTTCTATCCATAACAGGCAAATCCAATTCTTTTTGAAGATTACGCATCTGAATCGGCGAAAGAGTATTATCAAAAATCACCATCTCGGCTTCCGCTTCCTGTGCAGCTTCTTTTACCTCATAAACCTTACCGCTTCCCAAACACAATGCTTTGTTTACATAGGGGAGGGTCTGTGTAATACAACCTACCGGTTTCATATAACACGCTTCTGCCAAATTTTCTAATTCTTCCATAGACTGTTCAAAATCATCATCTTCGCCGGTATCAACACCAACCAGAAATACTTTTTTATATTCAAATTCTTCAAATTCCTGCATCTGCATCTATCACCTTTCCTGCACCTGCAAAATCCAGTTCAAACCAGAACTCGACGCCGTTTTCATAATTTATCACACCAAACTCTTGATTCATAGAGTTCATAATTGCTTTTACAATTGACAAACCCACACCACTTCCACCATATTCTCTGGTACGGGCTTTATCCACTTTATAAAATTTGTCCCATATTTTGTCAAGACTCTCTTCCGGAATCGGCATACCTGTATTGACAACCGATACTCTTACACTATCTCCGCATCTACTGAATTTAACCTCAACCAGTTTTTCTCCTGTTGCATGATTTACCGCATTTGTAAAATAATTTGCAAACACCTCTTCTGTTTTAAATTCATCTGCCCAAACATAAATGGATGAAGAATCCTGCACCCGCACAGTAACCCCTTTTTGTTCTGTCAAAATTTGTGCCGATTGAATGTAATTGCAAATTAAAGCGACAATATCAAACCGCTCCATTGTCACATTGTCATTCCCAAACTCTAATTCATTCAAGGTCATAATTTTTTTTACCAGATTATTCATCTTGGAAGCCTCGTCCATTATAACATCACAATAAAATTCCCTACTCTCGGCATCCTCATTAATCTGCTCTTTTAAACCTTCCGCATATCCTTGAATCAATGCAATCGGTGTCTTTAATTCATGAGAAATATTCGATAAAAGTTCTTTTCGCATTAAATCAATCTTCGTCTTCTGTTCAATATCCTTCTCTAATTCATTATTAGCAGTTTTTAATTCAGAAATGGTTTTTTCAAGAGCACCGGACAATTTATTAATATTTTCGCCAAGAAGAGCCACTTCCGTACGGGATCTGCCGGTATACTTAGCCTCAAAATCCAAGTGAATCATTCTTTTCGAAATATCTGTTAACTGTAAGATTGGTTCGGTTACTTTTCCGGAAACATACCAGATAATCAAACCACTCGCAAACGCTGCTATAATTCCCACATATGCCAGAAATCGATTCGCAATGGCAACGCTTTCCTTAATACTTTCAACAGAACTTCTCAACATAAAAAAATTACCATTCTCAAACATTCCCCACATTTCAAGAAACCGTACCCCCGTCCTGCGGTCCAAAACAT
>SVJP01000195.1 GCA_015068925.1 Oscillospiraceae bacterium | reverse complement strand
ATCGGAATGGATAAGGAAGAAATTGTGGAAATTGCACGCAAAATTGAGACATTTGAAACATCTGTCTTGCCATATGAGGATTGCTGTACCATTTTTACGCCCAGACATCCGCTGACAAAACCAAAATTAGAAAATATCGTAGCCTCAGAAAAAATGTTGGATTTTGCAGGACTGGTGGATGCTGCAGTAGATGGTGTGGAAACAGTTGTTGTATGACGCTTTATAATAGAGGGAAGTTATGAATTTACTCGGAGTATCAAAAGTCAATAAATACTTTGGTGAGCGCTTGCTGTTTGAAAATGTATCTTTTTCTATAGAAGAACACGATAAAGTTGGATTAATAGGCGCTAACGGAAGTGGAAAAACAACGCTTTTCAAAATGATTCTGGAGGGTGAATCTTCGGATGGAGGAGAGATTTTTCTCTCCGGACAGGCGAAGATCGGATATTTAGAACAGCATATTAACAAAAATTCGGATAAAACAGTTTATGATGAGCTTCTAACCGTTTTTAACAGCGTACTGGAAATTGAACAACAAATGACGGAACTCACCGGGAGAATTGATGCTGAAATTGGTGATGCAACAAAAAATGCAGAAATGCTGCATGTACTTTCAGAGCGATTTGAGGCTCTGGGTGGTTACACTTATAAAAGTATGGCAAAATCTGCATTGATGGGCATGGGATTTTTGGAAAATGATTTTCAAAAACCTTTTTCGACCTTAAGCGGTGGGGAAAAAATGCGTGTTTGCCTTTGCGAATTGCTTTTAAGTGATGCCAATCTGCTTTTTTTAGATGAGCCTACGAACCATTTGGATATTCAATCTGTGGAATGGTTGGAAAGCTTTTTGCAAGGGTATAAAGGTGCATTTATTATTGTTTCCCATGACCGTTATTTCTTGGATAAGGTAACGAATAAAACATTTGAAATTGAGCATGCGCACTTAACTTGCTATAACGGGAATTATTCTGCTTTTCAAAAGCAGAAGACAGAAAATGAAAAATATATTGCAAATAAATACGAACAAACAATTCGCGAAATCAAACGGATTGAAGGTATCATACAACAGCAAAAACAGTGGAATCGTGAAAAGAATATTAAAACTGCTGAAAGCAAACAAAAGATGGTGGATAGGCTGAAGGCAGATCTTGTTATTCCTCAAGGAGAACTAGAGCAGATGCGCCCCTGTTTTCGAATCAATCGAGTTGGTGGAAATGATGTAGTCATTGCAAATGACTTATCAAAAGCTTTTGGAGAGCGCATTTTATTTCGAAATGTAAATTTTCTGATCAGAAGAAAAGAACATGTTTTCCTGCTAGGCAAAAACGGTTGTGGGAAAACAACACTTCTTAAATTAATTATGCAAAAGTTTTCTGCTAATAGTGGTAGGGTGCATGTCGGAGCCAATATTGATATCGGATATTTTGATCAGACACAAAATATGTTGGATGGAGAAAAGACGATATTTGATGAGCTTCGTGACAGTTTTCCAACACATACCAATACGGAAATACGAAATGCTCTAGCAGGTTTTCTATTCTCGGCAGAAGATGTTTTTAAAAAAATTAATACACTTTCAGGTGGTGAGCGAGCAAGGCTTATGCTTTTAAAGCTGATGCTTCAGTCTGCTAATCTCCTTTTGCTTGATGAACCCACTAACCATTTAGATATTCCGTCAAGGGAAATTTTAGAGGAGGCTTTGGCAGAATATGACGGAACAATTTTTGCTATATCCCATGATCGATATTTCATTGATAAACTTGCAAATCGAATTTTCACCATGGATAATCAAACGATTTCTTCTTTTGACGGAAATTATAGTGAATATATTGAAAAAAATATTCATGAAAAACAAATTGAAGCAGAATCTATCAATCAAAAAGGTATATCCTTTGGCAGAGAAGAATATCTGCAAAAAAAACAAATGAACGCAGAGCGTCGAAAAGAAAAAAATCGTCTTGTTAAATTGGAACAAGAAATTGAACGGTTAGAGGCGGAGATTGAGGAAGTTAAGGCTGAATTATTGCGTCCGGATATTGCGTCTGATTATTTAAAATGCGCTGAACTAACTGCCCAATTAGATGAGCGCAACAAGATTGTTGAAAGCCATATTTCAGAATGGGAGCTACTACAGGAACACATAGCAAATTCATGATTGCTATGTGTTTTTATTTCATTAATTGACATTTTTCTACTTTTGTTGTAAAATGAAAATATATTTTTATTTTACATAACGGCATATACTCTTAATAACATAATCAAAAATTAAGAAAAGGTTAGGGAGAAATATGGAGCAAGTCAAACAAAGAAAACGGCGTTTTGGGGATAGATATGATGGGTATCGAGTAAAAGATAATGACCCGTTATTTCATGTAATTCCGCATATTATGCGTTCGCGTCTGGATAGCCAGGTGTTTTTTGAAGAACAGATTGATATATCTGGTTTGCGTCAGTTTATTTTGGAACACAGAGAGAAAATTCCACATCTGTCCGTATATCATATCTTTGTTGCAGCAGCCATCAGAACAATGGTCCAAAAACCTCGTTTAAATCGATTTATCAGCGGACGGAAGATTTATGCAAGAAGCTACTTGCGTGCTTCTTTAACGGTAAAGAAGAGCATGCATGAGGATGCGGAAGAAGCATTAGTAATGCCGGAGTTTCTGCCCACGGATACGCTTCATGAGATTGCTCATAAATTTAATGAGGCTGTCAACCAAGTAAAAGTGGAAGGGGAAGCAAATGACACGGATCTTACCGTGAAACTCATTAATCTTCTCCCGGGGTTTGTAAAGAAATTTGTAGTATGGGGCATTCGAAATCTTGACGCAATTGGCAAGATGCCAAAGATTATTAACCGCGTCAGCCCGTTTCATTCCAGTTTGTTCATCACAAATGTTGGTTCCATAGGATTGCGTTCTATCTATCATCATTTATATGAGTTTGGAACAACGTCTGTATTCCTTGCAATCGGGAAAAAGGAGCTTATTCGTGAGTTAAACAGTGATGGAACCGTTACCAATAAGAATGTCATTAATATCCGTTTGGTACTCGATGAACGAATTTGTGATGGATACTATTTTGCAACAGCCATTAAAGCGTTCAAACATTTAATGAAAAATCCGGAACTTTTATTAGAACCACCGGCGTACATTAGTGAAGATTATTAAGTTTACATAATGCAGGAACAAC
>SVJP01000012.1:15480-24408 GCA_015068925.1 Oscillospiraceae bacterium | reverse complement strand
TTCTCCTGACGGTTTTTTATTTGTTATTGTAAATATGAAAGAATATGTTTTTTCTTGTTTTATTTTACTTCGCTTGCGGTAGACCGACTTTTTCGACAGCCTCTGTTTATTTTTGATGATTTATTTTTCAATTCCCAACGATTTTTTTGCCAATTCATCTGCCAGTTCGTTGTAATGATTGCCTGTATGTGCTTCAACTTTTATAAAAGTAACCGTAAGCTTGTCTTTGATGGAATCATAAAATTCCTTGTACATTTTTGTTCCTTCTCGCTCGGTTTTCCATTCTCCCAAACACCATTTGGAGATTCCCTCATAGTCATGGTAAATGATTAGTTTCGGGAAATGGTTTGTTATTGCATACCGCATCGCCATAACAGAGGCGGTAATTTCACCTGCTACATTTCGCATGGAAACAAGAGTAGGATGTTCTCCTGCTTTGTAAAATGTCTTTTCTTCTCCTTGGTACAAAAGTACCATACCACTTCCGTAGCGATTTGTGGCTACGTCAAAGCTGCCGTCTACAAAGGCACATAAAATGTCATCGGGAATATCTAACCCTTGTGTCGGGTCTTCGCCGTTGATATAGTTGTTTGCTTCTTCACGGGTGGAAAATGCTTTGTACTCTGCACCGCTGAATTCAATTACTTGTTGTTTGCATTCTTCCCATGTTTCATAAATGCCGATTTGTCTGCCGTTTTTTACCGCGTAATATTTTTTTGCCATGGTAAACTCCTTATTTTTAATAATATGCTGCCACTGCAAGCAACGGTTTGTTTTTTTGATAGATGTCATTTAATTGCGATAAGGGGAGGGGATTTTGTCCCAACCCTGCTTCAATGGTAAATCCGGGTTTTTGAAATTCTTGAATGAACCAATCCTTGTATCCTCCGTGTGATGCAATTTTGGGAGGAGATGCCAAATGATAACCGGAAACGGAAGCGAATGCTTTTGCTAAAGTAGAGGACCGTCTGGGATGGAGCTCTCCGTATTGGTAGTAAATTTCTTCTCCCTGGGTATGATAGCACAGCGCTAAATCAAATTGTTCTTTTCTGCTTAGTGCAACCATTGCCTTTGTTTCCGGCTCTGATTCGGGTGCTTCACCACCATAACGGGTAGGACCCGGTTTTGTAATTCCTTCTGCCAGTTCTAATTGTTTGCATTTTTGCCAACCCGCATTGTAATTGTGATTTAAATCTACACCATTTGCGTTTGCCTGCCAATGAAGGTGTGGAGAATCAATTCCTTTTTGTACTCCATCCGGATTGACCATGGGAAGGACATAAATGGTGCATCGCTCCCATAATTGGTTAATGTCATACCCGCAAAATGGCAGATTTTTACTGTAGCAATCGGAAAATTCCTTGCAAAATCGCATCAGCATAGCGGAAGTAATCCATTCCATCCCGTGATGGGCTCCGTTGATGAAAATTTTATAGGTTCCATTTCCTATAGTAACGGTATAAAGGTCGCGGTTTTCCACACTCTTTCCGACAGAAGTAATCGAAATAAATTTGTTTTTGGACAAAATTGATAAATCGCGTTTTACATTTTCATAACCATATACATACATGCTCTTCACCTCATCCCATCTTATGAGAAAGGGGAAGAAAGTATGTTATATTTTTCCGAAAATAAAATCTTTTTCAGGAGAATGTAAGGTTACTTCTAATATTTGTCCTGCTATATTTTCTTCGGAAGGGATTTGAACGCGAATGTATTGGGGAGTATAGCCTTCGTAAATACCGGGAGCGACCTCTTGTTCTATCAGTACCTTTGCTTTTGTTTCGGAATTTTTTTCGAGAAACCGTTTTGTTAAGCGTTCCCCAAGCCGGAGCATTTTGGCAGCACGTCGTTCTTTTTCCTGTGGGGAAACTTGATTAGGAAAATTAGCCGCTCTGGTTCCTTTTCGAATGGAGTAGGGAAACACGTGAATTTGACTAAATCCGATTGTTTCTACAAAACGAAGGCTTTCTTGAAAATCCTCCTCTGTTTCTCCTGCAAAACCGACCATAACATCCGTTGTGACCCCTGCATTCGGGAAATAACGACGGAGAAGAGCAACACCGTCGGCATATTCTTTGGCAGAATAATGACGGTTCATTCTTTTTAGAGTGTTGTCGCAACCGCTTTGCAAAGATAAATGAAATTGCGGACAAAATTTCGGCAACTTGCTTAATGCAGAAATAAATTCTTCTGTAATACAGTTAGGCTCCAGAGAACCAAGGCGAATCCGCTCAATTCCTTGAATCTCATGAGCACATTGGATTAAGTCTAATAAGTCGGTATGCTCTAAATCACGTCCGTATGAGGCAACGTGAATTCCCGAAAGAACAATTTCCAAGATGCCGTTTTGTGCCAGGGTTTGAATTTCTGCCAACACATCTTCCTTTTTTCTGCTTCGAACATGTCCTCTTGCATAAGGAATGATACAATAGGAACAATATCTGTCACAGCCATCCTGCACTTTTAAAAATGCTCTGGTGCGGTTGGGGCCGTATTCTGTAATATGCAATGCTTCGAATTTTCGTTGCAGCATAATATCTTCTACTGCGCAAATCCGTTCCTGCTCTGCTTGCTTGATTAATTGGGGAAGCTCGTTTCTTCTTGATGTACCTACGATTAAATCTACTTCCGGAATATTTTGAATCTCTTCAGGTGCGGTTTGGGCATAACAACCTGTTACAATCAGCAGGGCGTTGGGGTTTTTCTTTTTTGCCCGACGAATCATCTGACGGGACTTTCTGTCGCTCAGGCTTGTGACGGTACAGGTGTTAATCAAATAACAGTCTGCTTGAGATTCAAAGGGGACAATTTCATAGCCTTCTTTGATCAGCATTTCCGCCATTGCTTCGCTTTCATATTGATTTACTTTACACCCTAAAGTGTGAATTGCTGCTCTTTTCATTCTATATTACCTTCTTTGATTTTACTTGACAAATCTTGTTTTTTATGGTATAATTATTTCAGAAATAAAATTTTTTTAGGAGGAATTTTTATGGCAAGCTTTACTATTTTATTAAACTCAATCAACGATGTCAAAAATTTCGTCAACATTGTAAACAAGTATAGCTGCGATGTGGATTTAACATCAGGCAGATATGTGGTTGACGCTAAATCCATCATGGGCATTTTTAGCCTGGATTTAACAAAGCCCATTAAGATTGATATTCATTCTGATGACAGTCAGGCTTTGGTAGATGAATTACAACCGTTTGTGGTTGCGTAAATTCAAAATTAGCATTGTCGGAAAACTTTTGTTTTTCGGCAATTTTTTTATTCTTTCAGTTCGATATCTGTTCCATTGGTTGTAATGACAACAGAACCATCCAAATCTGTTCTGTATATTTCTTTGCACCATGCTTTCAGCCTATGTATTGCATCAGAAGAAGGGTGACCGAATTGGTTATTTAAACCGCAGGAAATTACAGCATATTCCGGCATGACGCGTTCCAAAAAGAATTGATTGGAGGAAGTATCACTTCCGTGATGACCCACTCGAAGAACTTCGGAGGATAGATCATCCCATCCATCGACCAAATCTCGCTCCAGACTTCTTTCTGCATCACCCATAAATAAAAAATCAACTTCACCGTATGTAAGTTTTACTATCATGGAATTGTTATTGCTGTTATTTTGATCCATAGTGACAGGTCCTAAAACTGTACATTGTGCATCGGCAAAAGGAATCATATCTCCCGTTTCGGGAATGAGTATGGGAATTTCCTTTTGTTCTGCGGTGTACAGCATATTTTGATAATCATTGATATCTGAGGGTTCGTCGGTTAACACCAGACAATCAACCCGAAATTGCGACATCACATCTGCCATTCCGCCAATGTGATCATCATGAGGATGGGTAGCGACCAGATAATCAATTTTCTTAATTCCCAATTCGCTTAAATAAAGGCAAATTTCATCTGCGTATTCTTGTTCGGCCGCATCAATCAGCATGGTTTGAGTTTCACCTAAAATCAATGTGCTGTCACCTTGACCTACATCAATGCAATGCACCTCCAACATTCCTTCCGGGATGTGTGTAGGACGAAGAACTTGAAGTGCGGTTTGGCTCAGCCATAATATCAGGATGAAAAGAAACCAAAAAAGTTTTCGTTTTGCTTTTTTATTCATTGTTTTTTGTTCCTTTAATCGATTTGATTCTTTTGTCCGTCATAGCAAATGTGAGAACATCTACATATGCTGCACCGGCTTTTTTTAACACTTTGGAGCATTCGCCTATTGTGGAGCCGGTTGTATAAATATCATCAATCAATAAAATTCTCTTTTGACGAATCTCATCAGGATTGATGACTGAAAAACAATTTTTGATATTGGTTAATCTTTGTTTATATCCCAACTTACTTTGAGGAGGTGTGTGCTTGGTCTTTTGTAAGGTTTCTTTATAGGGAATTTGTCGGATTTGTTCTATTTGTTCTGCTAACAGACGGGATTGGTTATACCCTCTGTTTCGTTTCTTTTTCTCGGAAACGGGAACGGCAGTAATGAAGTCGTAGTTTTCTGTCACATAGCTACTCATTAAGGTACCAATCGTAGCTGCATAATGTCGTTTGCGATAAAATTTGTATTTCAAAAGAACATATCGGATTTCACTTGTGTAAAAGACCACACTTCGATGTTGTCTGAACTTTGGTTTTTGTGTTTGGCACTGAAAGCAAGTGGCACCACCGCTTGGGGTCATTCTGCCGCAAACAGGACAATGTTCAGGCGGAATTAACGGCAAATGAGTGAAACAGAAGGAACAAAGCAAAAGGGTAGAATCCGGTGTTAAATAGTCCCCGCAAATCATACAACGGGGAGAAAAAAATAAATTTTTTAGCTTCCAAAATTTCAAAAGGATTCCTCTCCATTCCATTGTGCTAACATGGTGTTAAGAGCCGTAAATCGTTCTGTTTGGTGATTGTTTTCTACCATTTTTCGCATAATTCCTTCATTTCCTGCCAATACCACAAGCTTTTTTGCACGGGTAACAGCGGTGTAAAATAAATTTCTGTTTAACAGCATGGGCGGTGCCTGATACATGGGAATGACCACAATATCAAATTCGCTTCCTTGACTTTTGTGTACCGTAATGGCGTAAGCCAATTCCAGTTCATCTAATTGTAAAAAGTCATAGACAACAGATTTCTGACCATCATAACAGACGGTCAGGGTTGAGGCAGGGGTGTTGATATCTGTAATAATTCCTTCGTCACCATTGAAAATTCCGGTTCCTTTTTCGCCGTTTTTTCCTGTCCATATAATATCATAATTGTTTTTGATTTGCATCACCTTGTCTCCCTCACGAAACACAATATCACGAACCTTACGTTCGTTTTTTGTAGGGGAAGGAGGGTTGAGTGCTTCCTGCAGTGCGGGATTCAATACGTTGATACCCGCTTCTCCTTTTTTGGAAGGCGAAATCACCTGAATGGAAAATAAATCTTCTACCGGGTAAGTAGCAGGTAATCTTCGTTGACACAGGTCAACCACACATTGCAGCAATTCTCCCGGTTGGTGATGTACAAAAAAGAAATCTCCCTGATTTAAAATCGGATATTCTCCATGATTGATTTTATGTGCATTAACAACAATTTGACTTTCCTTTGCTTGCCTGAAAATTTCGGTGAGACGAACTGTTTTGATACAGTCTTCTGATAACAAGTCTCCGAGAACATTACCGGGACCTACGCTGGGTAGCTGATCTGCATCGCCGACCATAATAAAATGGGTTTCTGCCGGCAAAGCACACAAAAGATGATCCAGCAAGATAACGTCCACCATGGACATTTCGTCTGCAATGATCACATCTGCATCTAAAGGATTTCGTTCATGACGTGCAAACTGCTGTTGACGGTCATTATCATAATTCATTTCTAACAGTCGATGAACAGTTTG
This sequence comes from Oscillospiraceae bacterium, assembly GCA_015068925.1. GTDB lineage: Bacteria > Bacillota > Clostridia > HGM11514 > HGM11514 > SIG438. Next base: position 18,516 of record SVJP01000012.1, on the reverse strand, counting down.
TGCCTCCCGACCGCAAAGAGAAGACATTCGTTTTGCGGCACGTCCTGTGGGTGCACATAGGGATACCTTCATTCCCATTGCCTCAAATAAAGTGGCAATGGTGCGAATGATGGTGGTTTTTCCTGTTCCGGGACCGCCTGTAATAATCATAACACGGTTTTGAACCGCTTGCATGACTGCTTCTTTTTGCATTTCCTCCAGTTCGATGCCCATGTCCTTTTCTGCTTTTTTGATTTTTTCTTCCAAATCTTCCGGAATGTCAGGGATATCTTGTGACATTTCCCGTAAGGCAAAGGCACATCTTCGTTCACAACGGTATAAATCATATAAAAAAATATGTTCGTAGCCATTTTCTTGTACTGAGCAGATTCTGTTTTTTAATTGTAATTCTACCATTTCATTTTCCACAGCCTCTGCCGAAACGTGCAAGAGCTTACATGCCAAAGAAATCAGTTGTTCTCTCGGAAGATAGGTATGACCATTTTGACTGTTGTATGAGAGTAAGTATTCAATTCCTGCACCGATTCGGTTCGGGTCTTCCGGAATGATTCCCATGGCAAATCCGATTGAGTCTGCTTTTTTAAACCCGATGCCCGACATATCATCACAAAGGCAATACGGATTTTCTTTGATTTTATCTACTGCATCGGTTCCGAATTGCTTATAAATACGTAAGGATGACGAGGGAGCCACTCCGTAGCGATTCAAAAACAGCATGACTGTCTGCACGCCGTTTTGTTCAATCAGAGATTGACTGATTTTTTCTGCCTTTGCAGGAGAAATATTTCGGATTGCACATAATTTTTCGGGTTCGTCACGGATAATTCGTAAGCTGTCTTCTCCAAACAATTCTACAATTCGTTTTGCAGTTATCTTTCCTACTCCGGAAATAACTCCGGAGGATAAATATTTTTCAATAGAAATGGTATCGGATGGTTCTGTTTTTTCATAATATTCTACCTTGAACTGTTCACCGTAATCAGGATGAACAGTCCAGCATCCGGACATTTCAACTGTTTCTCCTTCGGTGAGATAGGGAAGATATCCCACAGCACAAAAAGACAGATTTTCAGATTCTGCCTCGCAGACCGTAAATCCGTTTTGATCGTTGCTGTAAATAATGGTATCTACCACCGCGCGGATGGTTTCTAATGTTTTTTTCATTTATTCTCACCAATTCAAAAGAAGTATAATTCTATTATACTATAAAAAAAAGAATTTTTCAATTATCTTTTGTGTTACAGATGTAAAAAATTATGATATAAAAAATGAAAGTATTTGTTCTTGTTTTCTTGCTTGAAAAAAATTTTGAAAAATTTTAAAAAAACTCTTGTAATTTGAAAAGAACTATGATATAATAGTACGGAATTACGGATAGTCCGCTGCCGTTTTTAGAATAACGGTATGAATGTCTATGGAGAGAGGAGGAAGCCAAATGGATATTTTGAAGGCAATTACCGAAGAACAGATCAGAACTGATTTACCTGAACTGCTGATTGGTGATACCGTGAAAATTTATCTGAAGGTCAAGGAAGGAAACCGCGAAAGAATCCAGATGTTCGAAGGAACTATCATTGCGAAGAAGCATGGCGGTATCCAAGAGACCTTTACGGTCAGACGTGTATCTTATGGTGTTGGTGTGGAAAGAACTTTCCCTGTAAATTCACCGAATATCGACAAGATTGAAGTATCACGTAAAGGTAAGGTAAGACGTGCAAAACTGTACTACCTGAGAGATCGTGTAGGAAAGGCTGCCAAGGTAAAAGAAAAGATCTAAAGACGAAGGGGAAGCTAAAGAGCGTCCCCTTTTCTTTACGTTATAGGAATGTATAGGGGAGATTTAAATTATGTTTGATGAAAAGCAATTTCCGGAGCAGGAACCGGAAGAAACAACTGAAGAAATGACGGAAGAATTGGCAGAAAATGAATCTGTGGATGAGGCAGATGTTACTTTCTGTGAAATAGAGGAGGAAGTGGTTGCAAGCGGATTTGCCGCAACACATCCGATTTTAAAAGAGATTGTTGACTGGATAGTGGTTTTGGCGGCAGCATTGGTTATCACTTTTGTCATTCGTACTTTTGTATTTACGATGGTAGTGGTGGATGGTCCTTCTATGGAAAACACTTTGAAAACAGGCGATCGTCTGGCGGTGGTTCGGTTGGCTTACGAACCAAAGCAAGGGGATATTATTGTATTTTATCCCAACGGAAACAAGGAACGTCCCTACATCAAGCGTGTCATTGCAATTGAAGGTCAGACCATAGATGTTCGCGATGGAAATGTATATGTAGACGGAGCGTTGATAGAGGAACCATATTTGGGTTCTCCCACTACGGAAAGCGGAAATCAAAGCTATCCTATTACGTTGCCTGAAGGATATTTGTTTGCGATGGGAGATAATCGTCAGCAAAGTCTGGATTGCAGAAGCACTTCTGTAGGATTGGTTGATTATCAAGATGTGGTTGGGAAAGCTTGGGTTCGATTGTTCCCCTTTGACAACCGTTTCGGTAGTTTGTATTAAAAAAAGAGAGGTGAGAAAATGGATATTCAATGGTTTCCCGGTCATATGACCAAAACAGGCAGGGAAATGATTGCAGATTTAAAACTGGTTGACTTGATTGTAGAATTGATTGATGCCAGAATTCCATTTTCCTCCCGAAATCCTGAGCTTGACAATTTAACCAAGGGAAAACCACGTTTGCTGGTGATTACCAAAACAGACCTGGCAGATAAATCAGTGACCGAACAATGGGAAGCCTATTATAAAGAACAGGACTTGCATTGTGTAACGGTAAATGCCATGACAGGTCAGGGAATCAATCAAGTGTTTGGTGCGGCAGAACAGGTGTTGGCAGAAAAAATTCAACGTGACCGTGAAAAGGGTATGGTGAACCGTAAAATCAGAATGATGGTGGCAGGGGTCCCTAATGTAGGAAAATCCTCCTTGATTAACCGTCTTTCCGGTCGCAGCAGTACCAAAACAGGAGACCGCCCCGGTGTGACACGAGGAAAACAATGGATTCGCTTGAAAAATG
>SVJP01000012.1:0-15470 GCA_015068925.1 Oscillospiraceae bacterium | reverse complement strand
GATATGAGCTTTTGGATACACCGGGTATTTTGTGGCCCAAATTTGAAAATCAACAAGTAGGATTGCATCTTGCCTTTACGGGTGCCATCAAGGATGATGTCATGGATATGGAAGAATTGGCGTTTTATTTGATTGGTTCTTTGAGAAAGCATTATTCCGAGCAGCTTTGTCAACGGTATAAGCTTGATTCCTTGGCAGAAATGGATTATGAGGTGTTGGAGCAGATTTCCAAAAGTCGCGGTTTTTTAATTCGTGGCGGGGAAGCAGATACCAGACGGGGTGCTTTTATGCTGCTGGATGAATTCCGCGGTGCGGTGCTCGGAAAAATTTCGTTGGAAAGACCGGGGGATTTGTTATGATTACCATGGAACAAGAGCTTCATAATCAGGGTCTTCGTTATATTGCCGGTGTGGACGAAGCGGGAAGAGGCCCTTTGGCAGGACCAGTGTTTGCGGCAGCGGTGATTATGGAAGAGGATAAGTATATTCCCGATATTAAGGATTCCAAAAAGCTATCTGAAAAAAAACGGGAAGAAGTATATGAATATATTATTCACAATGCCGTAAGCTATGCCATCTGTTCGGTAGATGAAGGGGTTATCGACGAAATCAACATTTTAAATGCTACCTTCCGGGCAATGCTTGGAGCGGTAGAGGGCTTGGATGTAATGCCTGATTATGTGTTGGTAGACGGAAATCGGAGCAAGGGACTTACACTCCCTCACGAATGTGTGGTAAAGGGAGACGCTAAGGTTGCCTGCATTGCGGCGGCATCTATTTTGGCAAAGGTAAGCCGTGATCGGTTTATCTGTGAATGTGATGGCAAATATCCGGGATACGGGTTTGCCAAGCACAAAGGCTACGGAACAAAGGTGCATATTGAAGCCATTAAAGAGTTGGGGTTATGTCCCATTCACAGAAAAACCTTTTGTACCAAATTTACGGAGTAGAGATGATGGATTATAAAAAGCTGGGCGGTTTCGGTGAACGGGAGGCCGCCCGTTATTTTCGAAAAAAAGGATATCGTATTATCACCAAAAACTTCACCTGCCGATACGGTGAGATTGATTTGATTGCAGAAAAATCGACGATTTTGGTCTTTGCGGAGGTGAAAACCAGGCAAACAAACAATTACGGTGCTCCTGCAGAGGCGGTTGGATACAGAAAACAGGAGAAAATCAAATTAGTTGCACAAGAGTTTCTTCTTACATATGATAAGGATACGGATATTCGCTTCGATGTGATTGAAGTAATGGCAGCTCCTTCTTTGTTTGGGGGCTTCCGTGTGAAAGAAATCAACCATATTGAGCAGGCTTTTTAATGGGAGGACTTATGGTAGTTGTTGATTCTCACTGTGACACTGCTACAACAATTGCGGAAGGGCAATCGTTGTTTGATTCTAAGGGGCATTGGAGTTTGAAAAGAGCAAGGAAATATAGTGGATTTGTTCAATTTTTTGCGGCTTTTGTACCACCTGAGGAGACAAACCCCGAACAATATTGTCTGACTCTTTTGGACGGCATGGAACAGGAAATAGAAAACAATCGGGATTGTATTTGCAAAGCCACCTGTTATGAAACCATGCAACAAGGCTTGCAAGACAACAAGGTGGTTGCGTTTCTGACGGTAGAAGGAGGATTCGGCTCCGACCCTGCTATGGTACAAACCCTGTATGAGAAAGGGGTTCGTTGTATGAGCCTCAGTTGGAATGAGGATACCCCTCTTTGCGGTGGTGTTTTGGGAACAGGAAAGGGAGTCAGCGAGCTTGGAAGAAAAGTAGTTCGGGAAATGAATCGACTGGGTATGGTGATTGATGTTTCTCATGCATCTGACCAAAGCTTTTATGATTTGGCAAAAATGACAGAAAAACCCTTGCTTGCAACTCATTCCAATTCCCGAAGTATTTGTGATCATCCCAGAAACCTGACGGATGAACAATTTCAAATGATTTGCGAGATGGACGGAATGGTGGGGTTGAATTGTTATCCTCTCTTTTTGAATCAAACAAAGGAGGCGGATGTAACCGATTTGCTTCGTCATATTGAACATTTTCTGACTCTTGGCGGTGAGAAGTGTATTGGGTTTGGAGCTGACTTTGACGGGATAGATTTTTGCATGAAAGATTTTAACGGCATTCAGGATTATGAATTTTTATATGAATCGTTATGTCGATTTTATTCAGAAAACATAGTAAATGCAATCTTTTGTGAAAATTATCTAAGATTTTTAAAAAACTATTTTTGAAATTTTGCATAAAAGAACTTGCAAAATTTTCTGTTTTGTATTATAATAACTATAGGATTTACTTTAATGGAGGAATTTGAGCATGTTATCAGAAAAAATTCGTATCATTGCACCGTCTCCCACCTTGGCGATTGATGAAAAAGTGAAGATTATGCGTGCAGAAGGTGTGGATGTGATTGGTTTTGGCGCAGGCCAACCTGATTTTGACACTCCCGACCATATCAAGGCTGCTGCAATCAAGGCGATTGAAGATGGTTTTACCAAATATACCCCTGCATCAGGAACAAAAGAATTAAAGGAAGCAGTTTGCAGAAAACTGAAAAGAGACAATGGATTGGACTATACTCCTGCAAACATCGTTGTCAGCAACGGAGCAAAGCAGTCGTTGGTGAATACCTTTACTGCCATTTGTAACCCCGGGGATGAAGTGATTGTTCCGGCACCCTATTGGGTCAGCTATCCTGAAATGATTAAATTAGCTGACGGTGTACCGGTGATTATGCCTACCACCGAAGAAAACAATTTCAAATTTACCGTAGAGGATTTGAAAAAAACGGTGACTGACCGTACCCGTGCTCTGATATTAAACAGTCCCAGTAATCCTACCGGTATGCTTTACACGGTAGAAGAATTGAAGGCAATTGGTGAGCTGGCGGTAGAGAAGGATTTTTATATTGTATCGGATGAAATTTATGAAAAGCTGATTTATGACGGTGTGAGTCATGTGTCCATTGCCTCTGTTAGTGAAGAAGTGAAGGACCGCACCATTATTATTAACGGGCTTTCCAAAAGCCATGCCATGACAGGATGGAGAATCGGTTATACCGCATCCAACAACGCCCTGGCAAAAGCGATGGGAAATCTCCAAAGCCACCAGACCTCAAATCCTAACTCGATTGCTCAAAAAGCGGCAGAAGCAGCGTTGGACGGGGAACAAGAATGTGTTGAAATAATGCGAAAAACCTTTGAAGAACGCAGAAATTATATGGTGGAACGAATCAACAGTATTGAAGGTCTTTCCTGTAAAAAACCAACCGGTGCATTTTATGTAATGATGAACATCAGTAAGTGCTTCGGAACAGAATTGTATGGTTATCAGATTCAAAATTCGGATGATTTTTGCGAAGCTTTGCTGGAGGTTGCCAAGGTTGCAGTTGTTTCAGGGATTGGATTTTGCGCAGATGGGTTTGTTCGTTTGTCCTATGCAACTTCGATGAAAAATATCGAAGAAGGATTAAATAGAATAGAAAAATTCCTGAAAAAGGAATGTTAGTATGTATTTTTTGTGTTGCAACTGAATGGAATCTATGATATAATAAAACAGACGGGAGAAAAATTCCGTCTGTTTTTTGAAAGAAGGAATGAATATGAAATTATCAGAACAAACAATCGGTGTGATTGGTGCGGGGAATATGGCATCTGCCATTGTAAAAGGACTTGTGAGCAAAATTTCTCCCATGCAGATTACAGTAAGTGACCGTTCAGAAGATAAATTACAAGAAATCGCATCCTATGGCGTGAATATAACGGAGGATAATTGTCAGGTTGCGAAACAATCAGATGTGATTGTTTTAGCGGTAAAGCCCAATATTTATCCCTTTGTTTTGGAAGAAATTAAGGAGTATTCCGACAAACTGTATCTTACTATTGCACCCGGATTGTCGCTTGCATATATCAAGAGTTTTTTTGATAAGCCGGTTCGGGTGATTCGCACCATGCCAAATATGCCTGCTCAGGTGAATAGGGGAATGACGGTTTATACTTATGATTCTTCTGTATCGGAGGAGGATGTGAGTCTGGCACGAGAAATTTTGTTTTGCTTAGGAGATTGCACTTATCTGGATGAAAAATTATTAAATGCCGCAGTAGCGGTAAACGGAAGTGCACCGGCTTACGTGTTTATGATGATTGAAGCAATGGCGGATGCTGCGGTTCTCACGGGTATCCCTCGCGAGGAAGCTTATTTTTTAGCGGCAAAAACCATTGAAGGCTCTGCGGCAATGGCAATTGATACAAACATTCATCCTGCCAAATTAAAAGATATGGTTTGTTCCCCCGGAGGAACCACCATAGAAGCCGTAAAGGTATTGGAGCAAAAAGGATTTCGTGCAGCTTTGATGGAGGCAATGAAAAAATGCTCCGATAAATCGGAGGAAATGAGTAAATAGTAGGGATAGATATCTTGTCCTGCTTCATAAAATAGGATAGTTGTTTTATGATAGGTGGGACGATGATGAAACGATTGATTGGTCGGTACCTGGTTTCAAACCGTGTTTCTCTGATTGTTATGGTTACAGCACTATTACTGGGATTGGTTTTAGGGTGCAGTTGCTTTGAGAATATTGGAAATGAGACTGAATTGAAAAAATTTTTGGGAACTTTTTTCACCACTTTGGCGGATAGGCAACAGATTAGTTTTAGTGATTTGTTCCGAGAATCTGTACTACAAACGGCGATACTGTCAGGATTGCTGTTTGTCAGCGGACTTTCTTTATTCGGAATTGGTGTCGTCCCTCTTTTGGTGTGGTATAAAGGATTTGCAGCAGGATTCACATCCATGGTTTTTTTTCGGCTGTACGGAATCAAAGTAATTCCTTTTGTTTTTATGAGTATATTACCGTCGGCACTGGTATGGATTCCCTTTTTGTTGGTTGGTGCATTGGAAAGCAGTAAAATGTCAGCTTATCTTTTGGAATGTTGCTGCAAACATAGAATACAAAAGAGGTTTCGATCTGCTTTTTTGAGACTTTGCACAGCAATGTCGTTTTCTGTTACGGGGATTTTAATTGCCGGAATGATTGATGTGTTTTTTGTTCCGAAATTGCTTGGTTTGATTTCAAATTTGTATCTATAGAGGTATTAAAATGGAAGAATATATGACTGGATTTTTTACTTTTTTAAAAAAGGAAAAAGGGGCAACTGCCAGTACCATGGAATCCTATCGCAGGGATTTGAACGGTTATCTTTGTTTTTTGGCAAAAGAGCAGATTGATGATTTGTTGGGCGTGGATTCGGAAACGGTGGAGCAATATTTATCTGAATTGTCCGCTGTAGGAAAAGCAGGAACAACCGTGGCAAGAAATCTTTCTTCTATTCGGTCCATGTATCACTATTTTGTTGAAAAGGGATTATTACAAAAGGACCCAACTTTAGGCTTACATATTGATCGCGGCGAAAAAAAAACACCGAAAATTCTCACTAATCTGGAAGTGGAATTGTTGCTGGAACAACCAAAATCGATTGATTCCAAGGGATGTCGTGACAAAGCCATGCTGGAGCTTTTGTATGCCACAGGAATGAGAGTGTCAGAGTTGATTGCTTTGAATGTGGAGGATGTGAATCTGCAAGAGCGGTATATTCAATGCGGCGAAGGAGAGCACAAACGAAAAATTCCCCTTTATGAAACGGCAGTTTATTGTCTTTCTGAGTACTTGAAAAAAGCCAGACCATATCTGGTATATCGTTTTGATGAGTATTCTTTGTTTGTCAATTGCAAGGGTGGACGTTTTTCAAGGCAAGGATTTTGGAAACTATTAAAACATTATCAGAATATGGCAGGCTTGAAAAAGGAAATCACACCCCAGATTCTCCGTCAGTCCTTTGCTATCCATCTGTTGGAAAACGGGGCAGATGTGCGGTCAATGCAACAGTTGATGGGACATGTCAGTTCTGCAACAACCCAAGGCTATGCACGGATTGCGAAAGAACGGATTCGAGATGTTTATCACCGAACTCATCCAAGGGCATGAAAAATGGAACTTTTTTGAAAAAAGACTTGCTTTTTTATGATTTTTATGCTATGATTATAACAGAATATTTTATTTTTTAGGAGGAAGTTTATTATGAAAAAAGTATTAGCACTGTTGTTGATCGCTTTGTGCGGTCTGTCCTTGGTTGCATGTGGCGGTGGAGAAGCCGAAACTGATTCTGCTGCTGAACCAAAAGCTGAAGCATTGACCATGGCAACCAATGCAGAGTTCCCTCCCTTTGAATATCTGGAAGGGGAAGAAATTGTAGGAGCAGATATTGAAATTGCTCAGGCAATTGCAGAAATTTTAGGTCGTGAACTGGAAATTACAAACATTGATTTTGATGCTGCTTTGACCGGTGCTGCAACCGGTAAGTATGACATGGCTGTTGCAGGTATTACTGCAACAGATGAGAGAAAGCAGAATATGAATTTCTCTGATGATTATTATACTGCTTCTCAGGCAATTATTGTTATGGCAGATAGCGACATTAAGGTGGCTACTGATTTGGAAGGAAAAACAATTTCTTGTCAGGAAGGCACAACCGGTGAACAGTATTTGTTGGATAACGAATATGAAATTCAATCCTTTAAAACAGGCGCTGAAGCTGTTACTGCTTTGACAAGTGGTAAAGTTGATGCAGTTGTTATTGACAACGCTGTTGCGAAGGCTCTGTCTGATAAGCAGAATGGTGCTACCGTTGTTCTTGATGAAGCTTTGACTAAGGAAGCATATGCAATTGCTTTGCAAAAAGGTGATGATGAATTGACCGCAGAAATCAACGGTGCATTAAGCGAATTGAAGGCAAGCGGTAAATTAGCTGAAATTTTCGCGAAGTATGAACTGCCTTACGACGACGCAGAATAATAAAAATTTTACGGTTTTAAAGCGGCGCGTCTTATAGCGCCGCTTTTTTCCATACGGAGGGATAAAACATTATGAACTGGTTCCATGAATGGACTGATACGTTATATAACACTTTTATTGTATCAGATCGGTATATGGTTCTGATTGACGGTTTAGGAAAGACAATTATAATCACAATCGGAGCTTTAATCATCGGTGTAATTATCGGTACAATTATTGCTATTATCAAAGTAGCGGTAGATCAGAATAAACCCTCTTTTATCGGCAAAACGCTTGATAAAATTTGTGATCTTTATCTGACGGTAATCCGCGGTACCCCTGTGGTTGTTCAGCTATTGATTTCGTTCTTTATTTTATTTCCATCGGCAAAGGACGGTACTTGGGTTGCGATTCTGACCTTTGGTGTGAATTCCGGTGCTTATGTTGCCGAGGTTATCCGCTCCGGTATTATGGCAATTGATAAGGGACAGACTGAAGCCGGACGTTCTTTGGGGTTTTCCGGATTTCAGACAATGCAGTTGATTATTCTGCCACAGGCGTTTAAAAATATTTTACCTGCAATCGGTAATGAAATGATTGCTCTTTTGAAAGAAACATCTGTTGCAGGGTATGTGGCAGTTGTTGAAATTACAAAAGCGGGAAATCAGATCAAAAATACAACTTATGACCAAATCAACCCAATTTTACTGGTTGCCTTATTATATTTGGTAATGGTAATCGGAATGACTCGTTTGTTGGGAGTTCTGGAAAGGAGATTGAGAAACAGTGAGCGATAATGTGATTATCAAAACAGAAGGCCTTTGCAGATATTACGGCGAACAAAATGAAATCAAAGCTTTAGACCATGTAAATGCTGAAATTGCAAAAGGAGAAGTAGTTGTTATAATCGGACCTTCCGGTTCCGGTAAATCAACCTTTTTGCGTTCCTTAAATCTTTTAGAGCCTGCATCGGGCGGTAAAGTATTTTTTGAAGGAACGGATATTACTGATCCAAAAGTGAATATCAATGAACACCGACAGAAAATGGGAATGGTATTTCAGCAGTTCAACCTGTTCCCTCATATGACGGTGCTTCGTAATATGACTTTAGCTCCCATGAAGCTTTTGAAAATGTCTAAAGAGGATGCGGAGAAAAAAGCAATGGAATTGCTGGAACGGGTTGGCTTGGCTGACAGAAGCGGTGCTTATCCTTCTCAGTTGTCAGGCGGTCAGAAGCAGAGAGTTGCAATTGTGCGTGCTCTTTGCATGAACCCTGATGTGATGTTGTTTGATGAACCAACCTCTGCCTTAGATCCCGAAATGGTTGGAGAAGTGTTGGCGGTAATGAAGCAGCTTGCACAAGAAGGAATGACCATGGTTGTGGTAACTCACGAAATGGGATTTGCACGTGAAGTTGCGAATCGTGTTTTGTTTATGTGCGACGGAAATATCGTAGAAGAGGGGACACCGGAAGAAATTTTCGAACATCCTCAGGATTCCAGAACACAACAATTTTTAAACAGTGTATTATAAAAATGCGTCCGAAGCATGATTGTTTCGGACGTTTTCCTATTGAAAACGGAAAGTGTTATTCAGAAATAAGGGGTATTTGATGATGAGTATTTCAGCGGAGAAAATGAAGGAAATTTATGAGCTGGTGAAAACTCCGTATAAATATGGTGCGGTTGTGAAGGAAGAGGAGTATTTAACCGATAGTCCTTCGGTATTTTGGTATCATGATAAATGGTATATGTATTATATTATGATTCACAAGAAAATGGAACAATCAGGATATGAAACCCATCTTGCTTCCAGCGAGAATCTGGTGGATTGGAAATATGAGGGAAAAGTGTTTGAAAGAACAAAAGACAATCGGTGGGACAGTAAACAGATAGCAGGTTATGCCGCTTTTTGTGATTGTCATTTTGGTGGTTCCAATATATTACAACCTGTTAATCAACAGTATTATATTGCTTATCTGGGAGGAAATCTGAATGGTTACGAAACCGACCCGTTATCCATAGGATTATCTTATTCCGATTGTCCGATCGGGAAGTTTAAACGATTGGAAAAGCCTATTTTGGCACCTTATGATGAGGATGCACGGGAGTTTGAAAAATTGACTCTTTACAAAAGTAATATGTTGATTGATGAGGATTTGGTAACAGGGTACAGGTATGTCAATGCCTATAATGCCAAAGGAACAGATTATAAAGAGAGAATCTATCTGGCAGTATCAGACGATGGAGAACATTGGGAAAGATATCTGAACAAGCCCATTATTGACGGTACACAGGAAGATGAAACACTCAAGATATCAGGAGACCCGCAGATTGTAAAAATTGATGATATATATGTGATGTTTTTCTTCAGAATGATTCAGGGTGGAGGAGCATTCAATACCTTCGCTTGTTCTGAAAATCTTGTTGATTGGACTATTTGGAACGGCAAACCTTTGATAGAATCGGAATATGAGTGGGAAAATGTGTTTGCCCATAAAAGCTATGTGGTGAAACATAATCAAATTGTTTATCACTATTACTGCGCGGTGAATGACAAAGGAGAACGATTTATTGCCCTTGCCACCTCGGAAGAACTTTTAAAATGAAGTAATTGAAAAATTGCAAACTGTCACCATAGGAAAAAGTAATTATTGTTTTTTGTTAACAAATTTTTGATATGGCTTGACAAGTGAAAGGTTTTATGTTACTTTTATAATAGGAAAAACTATTTGAAGGAGGGCTGCTTTGTGAAATGGTTAAGACGATTGCTCTTTTTGATTTTATTGATTCTGCTGGGGGTGGTAGGTGTTTTGACCTATCAGGGATATCAACAATATGAAGAAGCATTGCAATATTTGCCGTTAGATGAAGCGGCCGAGGATATTCGTACACAAGAGCATTTTACCCCGTTAGAAATGATTCCCGAGTTTTATTGCGAAGCAGTTGTTGCGATAGAGGATAGACGATTTTATGATCATGAAGGATTTGATGTAATCGGAATCACAAGAGCATTGATTAGAGATATCAAGGCGAAAAAGTTGTTAGAGGGTGGCAGTACACTGACTCAGCAATTGGCTAAAAATATTTATTTTCCGCAAGATGATACTCCCCAACGAAAAATTGCAGAACTATTTATGGCAAGAGCAATCGAAGAAAAATATTCCAAGCAAGAGATTTTAGAGCTTTATGTAAACGGCATTTATTACGGAAGCGGTTATTATACTATTTACGATGCATCGGTTGGTTATTTTGGAAAAGAACCGATGGAAATGAATGAGTATGAATGTACCTTGCTTGCAGGAATCCCCAATGCTCCTTCGGTTTATTCGTTGGATGTAAATCCTGATTTGGCGGAACAACGTCAGGAACAGGTAGTGGCTGCAATGGTGGATTGCGGATATTTGTTGCAAATGCAAGCAGAGGATATTTTAAACAGCGGAGAATAAGAAATTGCAAAAAATGAACCCCGTCAGTAAATTGGTTACCGATGGGGTTTTGTTTATTGTTGCTTATCAAGATATTCTTTGATTTTTTTGAAGCTTTGTTCACTAATATGATGTTCGATTTTACAGCTGTCTTCATAGGCAGTTTCTTCATCAACACCCAATGCCATCAGTGCTTTTGCTAAAATCTGGTGTCGTTCGTACATTTTTTCAGCAATTTCTTGTCCTTTTTTTGTTAAAGTAATGTTTCCGGTATCATCAACAATAATATAACCTTCCTCACGGAATGCCTTCATTGCAATGGAAACACTTGGTTTTGTAAAAGAAAGTTCGTGGGCAATATCAATGCTTCGAACATTTCCGTTTTTTCGTTGCAAAATCAAGATGCTTTCTAAATAATTTTCAGCGGATTCTTTTATTTTCATTATTGTTCCTCCGAATTTTCTTTCTCTTAGTCTATTATACCATAAAAAAAAATATTTGTCAAAAATCTTTTTTCAAAACATGACAGGAAAGTAAAAACTTGATTTCCTTCAAAAATTATGATATAATTAAAAAAAAGAATGTGAAGGAAAGGTGTAGAAATTTGGATTACTCAAATTTAGGAATATCGAAAGAAATTGTACGATTGTTCGAACATGCGGAGGGAAAATTATACCAAAAATTTTTAGAAATTGATAAAAGAGCGGAAAGGAATACAGCAAAGGTTTTAAAAGCATTTTGGGATCATAACGTCAGCGATGCTCATTTTGGTTCTTCCACAGGTTATGGTTATGATGACCTTGGTCGGGAAACGCTGGATGAAATATTTGCACAGGTGATGGGCGGTGAGGATGCATTGGTTCGCCACAGTATCGTGTCAGGAACTCATGCATTGTCACTTTGTCTTTACGGATTGTTGCGGCCGGGAGATGTGTTACTGTCAGCAGCAGGAAAGCCTTATGATACCTTAGAAGAAGTAATCGGCATTAGCGGAGACGGAAAAGGTTCCTTGAAGGAATTTGGAATTTCTTACCGTCAAGCGGATTTAACAGCAGATGGAAAATTGGATATTGAAGGTACACTCCGTTTGATGGACGAAACAGTAAAGGTTGTTTGGGTACAGAAATCCAAAGGGTACGGTTGGCGAGATTCGTTGTGTAATGAAGAAATCGGTCAACTTTGTCGGGCAGTAAAGGAACGGTATCCTGAATGTATCTGTGCGGTGGATAACTGTTATGGCGAATTTGTTGAGGATGATGAACCTCTTTGTGCAGGTGCAGATTTGATAGCCGGTTCTTTAATCAAAAATCCGGGTGGTGGACTGGCTCCCTGCGGTGCATATGTTGCAGGAAAAAAAGAGTTGGTTGAATTGGCATCTTTTCGTCTTACTGCACCGGGCATCGGTAGACACGAAGGCGCAACATTAGGAAATAACAGGAGTATATATCAAGGTTTGTTTTTGGCTCCTCATACTGTGGCGCAAAATCTGAAAGCAGCAGCACTTTGCGGTGCTGTATTTGAGGGGTTGGGATATGCAGTTCACCCGGGTAGCTTGGATGAACGATATTGTACCATTCAAGCCATTCGATTTGAAGATGAGAAAAAATTAATCAGTTTTTGTCAAGGAATTCAGAAAGGATCTCCGGTCGATTCTTATGCAGCACCCCAACCTTGGGATATGCCCGGATATCAGCATCAAGTCATTATGGCAGCGGGCACTTTTGTGCAAGGTGCAACCAGCGAATTAAGTGCGGATGCACCGATTAAAGAACCCTATGTGGCTTACGTTCAAGGCGGAATGACTTACGAAACCGCAAAAATCGGTTTGATGAAAGCAGTTCAAAATATGAAGGACGAGCAATTGATATAATAGAAAAAAGGAGCATAGCGACTTTTTGCTATGCTCCATTTTGGGTTAGAATTTTGGTTTGGGATAATCTGTTTTGTTTTGAATGATCAGATTCATAATTTCTTCTGCACTCATCCACTCAACACGATGGGAAAGATGCTGATTGATTCTCTTTCCTATTTCGTCAAGAATCTGCAGTCCTGTCCCTAATCCGTTGGAAACCAGACTTTGCCAATGGGTAATCAGAATAGGATATCCGCCTGTTTCGAGCACTTGAAGAATCTCTCCTGATGTGCCGTCCTTGGTAATCAGTATATCGGCAACCTGAGAAATAAATGCATCATCTGTTCGAGTGGTGTCAATGCTTTGCCAGATGCGGTCATAGGTAGTAGCAGGAATGGAAACAAGACACCGTCCGTCTTCTTCTAATTCCACCCATGGTTTGGCGTTTGGTGTTTCCCACAATCCTCGAAGGAAAAACCATGCGTTTTTCTTGTTTGTTACATCGAAAATTGCCTTTGAAATAGCCGCAGTATATTCTTCTTCTACATCAATTCCCATTTGCCAGGGGGAGGTGAGACCGCTGACATCAAAGCCTGCTTTTTGAAGGATAGAGACAGCATGGGCAATGTAAGGGGTTAAGGTTGTTTTGTCCTGAGAAGATGCCCATTCATCCTCTCGCAAAGGAAGAGCATCACCCGTTTTGAGGTCCACAGCTTTGTTGTGAGTCAACATTTCAGGACCGATAGAGAAATGAGGAACCAAACGGGTTTTTACCATATCTAACCATTCGTTGACTTGTGTTTGGTCAGCGCCTTCTAATCCGTTTAAAATATCACCTTTGTTTCCGGGCATGGGAACAACACTGAATTTTCCCTTTATCCCGTGTTTTTCTACGATGTCGCAGAAGGTTTTCAGAAAGTCATTGGAAACATATTCCAAAATCGGGCGTCCGTCTTTGGTAAAGCCTGTTTTGTGATGTGAGTGGAAGACCGAAATAATCGGAGCCGGATCATCGATAATAATGCTGATAGGTACTTTTTTCATAGGATAACCTTCTTTCTAAATAAAAAATCCACTGAATTCATTGATATAGTTGCCCTGAAGATAGGTTTCTTTGACTGCCCTTTGAAGACTGGTATCTTCAGGAAGAGTATTGTAATCATCAGGTATTCCCTGTTTGGGAAACACAAATTGAAACACTCCCGTTCCGTATGCCGGATAGGGAAACAATGTAAAGTTTTTTTGAAAATTCAAAATGTTGGAGGTTGGTTTTAATAATGTTTGTAAGGAAACGGACATGAGCCAGGAAGCGCAGTAAAATGCCTTGTACGGATAATCGGGATAACAATGATTGAAAATTTCTCTTGCTTGCTTAAATGACTGTTCAATTGTCTCCTGATCAAACTTTCCATCGGAGGGAATGTGAATATTAATCACGGGGTCATCTTTGGATAATATCAATTTCCAGTCTTTCTTATGGAAGGTTGTTTTTTTATTTTCGATAAGACCGTTTTTTACTAAATGACCGATGATGAAAGTGTTTGTTTCCGAACATTCGGTATAAAAGCTTCCTTCTTTCTTCTCAAATCCGGGTGCACCCAAAATCATTCCGTCTTTATGTACAGAAACACCATCTGCAAATACTGCTAACATTCCTTCTTTATTTTGGTAGACTTTAATGAATAAAGTATTTCGTTTCTGAGGAATTTCATATTTCAACCTTCCGATACGAATGAGTGAATTATGAATAAGTATTTTAATCCAACCAAGACGTCCCTTGTCAAAAGCGGGTCTTCCCAAAGTGCTGCAACAGGTCTGTACACAGGTGTCGTATTCTCTCATAGTATCGTAAATTACTTTGTCAGGTACATTGCGATTTTTTAAATAAGCAATACTGCTTTTAATTGTAGGAATGGCTGGGAACAGATGAAAAAAATCGTATTCAATCCCTTCTCCTTTGGGTTCGGTATATTCGTCTGAACAGGTATTGCCGCCCATTTTAACATATTCTTCAACCAAGCAAAGCAATAAGCACAAGGAAGGATTGTTTTTTATTTTTTCTGCCGCTGTTTGAATCAATTCCTGATATTGTGTAAGAATATGATGTTTCAATAAGTTGTTTTCTATAAAGGAGGCAGATAATATCAGATTTGCCCGCTCTTGATAAGTATATTTTATCTTTTCATAGATTTCAAAAAAGCAATTTGGGATTTTATTTAAAGAGAGATTGGCTTGCATTTGCTCCAATGTCATGACATTCACCTTCTGTATCAAACATAGTCTCATTATACCACATTTTGTTTTGAAATTCAAGGTTTTCTGTAACAAGAACTTTTTTGGTTTTAATGCATATTCTATATCAGGAGGGATCAGAGATGTTAAAAAAGAAAAAAGCAATTGCATATTTAGATCAAAATGGCATTAAGGGTCAAGTAACCTTTCAACAAAAATTGCAGGGAGTTTTAGTAATGGCAGAAATGTTTGGTTTGCCTGCACAGCAAGAAGAGTGGGGAATTCATGGCTTTCATATTCATGAAAATTGTCAAGGAGGTCATTATAATCCTAATCAAGCCATTCATCCTTATCATGCCGGAGATTTACCACCGTTGTTTTCAAACGAAGGATATGCCTATCAGACATTTATTACAAATCGCTTTACCTTAAAGGAAATTATTGGGAAAACCGTAGTAATTCATGAAAATCCTGATGATTTTAAAACACAGCCATCAGGAAGTGTCGGTCAAAAATTGGTTTGTGGTGTAATTGAATCGGTATAAGAACGGTGTAAAAAATTCTAAAGAGAATTGTGAGTTTGTCATAAAAGAAGATAAATGAAGAATACGAGAGAAATAAGGAGAAAAGGAGAAAAAATGAGATTTATTTTTAAATTCTGAAGATTGTCTTTTCTTCTTTTTTCTGCTATAATAAAAAAATCGGGGTGTAGCGCAGTTGGTAGCGCGCCTGCTTTGGGAGCAGGATGTCGCAGGTTCGAATCCTGTCACTCCGACCAAAAACCTCAATGCTTACGGAGTATTGAGGTTTTAAAAGTTAATAGAAAATTATAAAGTTCCTGCTTCCAAAGCAGGTTCCTGTTTTGGGCAACAAGACCGAACGCTGCCGAGGGCAGAAAAAGTGAGGGGTTGTTGGCGCAGCGGTCGAAATTCAAAAAGCTGAAAGCGAAAAGAATTTCGGGCACCGCAAGAGGCGGCGGAGCCGAGGATGTCGCAGGTTCGAATCCTGTCACTCCGACCAAAAATCGACATTCTTCGACAGAGGAATGTCGATTTTGCCTATTACCTCTTCACTCTTCACTATTCCCTAAAAAGACTTGCCGATTTTTGGAAAGTAATATG
>SVJP01000011.1 GCA_015068925.1 Oscillospiraceae bacterium | reverse complement strand
GATGATACCGTCACCGCTCAACGCTTTTACCTTATCGATATCAGCCATGCCTTCGCAAGGGATTCCTACGGCATAAACCTTTTCTCTCTGAAAACGGTTTTCGGTAAGCAGCTGATTGAAGCTGTATGTGTCACAAGGCTTTAAGAACACCAATACTTTGCCCTCTTCCTTCCCTGTTTCAGCTACCAGATATTTTGAGAAATTTGCACCGCAAAAGTCGTTGTAAACAAAATCCTTTTGCAAGCTTTCCGCATTTTGGAACAGGGCAGGTGTAATATCATAATCAAATTCGCCTGCTTTCCAGCCCAGCACACGGGTAACGGTGCCCTTTTCCAGCAATTCACATGCCTTTTGCACCAATGCATCACGGGTTATCTTTTGCATCGCAAATCCTCCAATCTCTTATTTTCTCCCAAAGCCGCCACCGTTTCGGTAAATTCATTCATGGTTGCGGCAAACTTTGCTCCTTCCGCTGCGGATACCCATTCCACACGGGTCCGTTCTTTTTCAATCCCTAAGAAATTCAGCATAGAGAAGAGCAAAGACATTCTTCTTCTTGTAAAATAGTTTCCTGAGGTATAGTGGCAATCTCCGGGATGGCATCCGCAAAGGATGACCCCGTCTGCCCCGCGCTGAAATGCACGGAGAATGAACATGGGATTCACACGGCAAGAACAGGGAACCTTGATAATTTTTACATTATCGGGGTAGTTCAAACGGTTATTTCCTGCCAAATCCGCACCGGCATAGGAACACCAGTTACAGCAAAACGCCACAATCAAAGGTTTGTATTCGCCATTTATTTGCATATCGCATCCACCTCCGCCATGATTTGTTTATTTGCAAAGCCGCGTAAGTCCATGGCCCCTGAGGGACAAGCAACGGTACATGCACCGCAGCCCTGACATACTGCTTCGTTGACAGATGCCACACGTCTGATTTTTGTGGTTCTGTCAGGCATACGGAATTCTTTATCCACATAAGTGATTGCACCGTAGGGACATACCCGTTCACAGGACGAGCATCCGTTACACATCAATTCGTTGGAGCTTGCAATACAAGGATTGCCCTTCAGCTTATCCTTTGCCAAAAGACCGATGACCTTTGCCGCCGCTGCACCTGCCTGAGAAACGGTTTCGGGAATGTCCTTGGGTCCCTGGCAGGCACCGGATAAAAAGACACCGGCAGTAGGACTTTCCACGGGACGAAGCTTGGGATGGGCTTCGGTAAAGAAGTCGTTGGTATCCATACTTGCCGTCAGCATGGTAGCAAGAGGACGGGCAGATTGATCAGGCTCGATTGCCGCCGCCAATACCACCAAATCTGCATCAATGTGCAATTGCTTATTGGCAAGCAGGTCGGATGCCTGAACCTTGAGCTTATCGCCTTGGGGTGCAACCTTTCCTACCATACCCTTGATATAATGAACGCCGTATTCCTCCACTGCACGGCGGTAGAACTCATCAAAGCTCTTACCGGGCGTACGAACATCAATATAGAACACATACACTTCGGTATCCGGATATTTATCACGGGTTAACATAGCATGCTTTGCAGTATACATACAACAGATTTTGGAGCAGTATTCCTTTCCTTTTTCTGCGCATGCCGCACAACGGGAACCCACACACTGCACAAACACGATGGTGTGAGGATGCTTTCCGTCAGAAGGACGAACCAATTTTCCTGCAGAAGGACCTGCCGCATTGGTCAACCGTTCAAATTCCAGTGATGTAATCACATCCTTGGACTGGTTATAAGCATATTCATCAAATTTGTCCATGCTGATGGGATTAAATCCTGTAGCGGCTACGATTGCACCGTACTTTTCTTCAATGATTTCATCCTTTTGGGTATAATCAATGGCACCTGCGGCACACACCTTGGCACAAAGACCACACTTGCCGTTTTTGAGCATATTACAATGGTCTGCATCAATGGTTGCCACCTTGGGAACTGCCTGTGCAAAAGGAATATAGATGGCACGGCGGTTGTCCATTCCCAAATTGAACTCATTGGGAACCTTTTTCATGGGACATTTTTCGGTACATTCTCCGCAACCGGTACATTTTGTTTCATCAACAAAACGAGCCTTTTTCTTGATTTTCACAGTAAAGTTCCCTACAAATCCGTTCACTTCTGTCACTTCACTGTAAGAGAAAATACGGATGTTTTCATGCTGTGCCACATCCACCATTTTGGGAGTGAGGATACAAGCCGCACAGTCCAATGTAGGG
The DNA here is from genome assembly GCA_015068925.1 of Oscillospiraceae bacterium. Taxonomy (GTDB): domain Bacteria; phylum Bacillota; class Clostridia; order HGM11514; family HGM11514; genus SIG438. The sequence continues at coordinate 22,425 of SVJP01000011.1, read as the reverse complement.
AAGGTTTTATCAAGCTGAGCCATTTTTCCGCCAATGGTGGGCTTGGTTTCTACAATGTCAACAGGGAAGCCTGCATCCGCAATATCCAAAGCTGTCTGAATCCCTGCGATTCCGCCCCCAATTACCAAAGCGCGCTTGGTCACAGGGCTTTCACCGGGCGTCAGGGGAGCATTTAAGTTCACCTTTGCCACTGCCGCTTTTCCTAAAATAATGGCTTTTTCCGTTCCGATTTCCATATCCTTATGCACCCAGGAGCATTGCTCACGGATGTTGGCAATTTCTACCATATAAGGGTTGATTCCTGCTCCCTGTGCCGTTTTACGGAAGGTCGCTTCATGCATTCTGGGAGAACAGGAGCAAACAACGATTCCTGTTAAGTTGTGTTCCCGAATGGCATTCTGAATCATATCCTGACCTGCCTGAGAACACATATATTGATAATTGGTGGAAAAGACAACCCCAGGCTCGTTTGCAAGAGCATCGGATACTGCCTGTACATCCACCGTGCCGGCAATGTTACTTCCGCACCAGCACACAAATACACCAATTCTTTGCATTTTGTCTTTTCCTCCTTATTTTGTATATTTTCTGAATGCGCTGACAATTGCCTGCTGAGGCAAGTCTTCATTCAATTTATCGGGTACGTCATTGGCCGTCATGTGATTGGCACCCTGCTTCCGAATTACCTGGAGTCTGACCGCTTCCACCAGCTTTGCAGGCTCTACCCCTCTGGGGCAACGGTCGATACAAGCAAAGCAGGACAAGCATTGGTACAAAGACTCAGATTGTAACAAAGGTTCAATGTCACCCGTTTCTACCATGTTGACAAACTGATGAGGATGGTATTCCATTTCATCAAAGGCAGGACAGGTAGCGGTACATTTTCCGCAACGCATACATTTTTTGGGGTTAACGCCGCTGGAACGGATGATTTCATCCTGAAGATGTTTTACGTGATTATTCATTGTCATCCTCCTTTACACCAAGGGCTTCTGCCAACAATTCGGTGAGATAAACCACAGGAATGTCTGTGCCGTTTTTCTCTAAATTGTATTTACACAAGGGGCAAGCCGTTACAATCATGTCAGCCCCTGCCAGCCTTGCACTTTCTGTTACATTGGTGCTTCTCTTTTTCGCAGAATCGGGATTTTCCATAGCGATATAACCGCCGCAGCATTCATTTCTGTAAGGATAAACCACAGCCTCTGCACCCAAAGCACCGATAAAATCTTCGATGATGGAAGGATTTTCAGGGTCATCCATCTTCATCACCGAATTGGGACGAAGCAACAGACAACCGTAATAAGCACCGATTTTCTTATCCTTCAAAGGATTTACTACCGCTTCCTTGATTTTGTCAAAGCCCACAACATCACGAAGCAATTCCAGATAGTGAAGAACGGTTGTTTCCCCATTGTAGGCTTCTTCTCCTATATAATTGTTTACCTTAAAGGCAAATTCTTCATCGGTCTGCATGGCATGATTGGTTTGCTTTAACACGTTGTGACAAGCAGAGCAAACCGAAACCAGCATCTGATTTTTTTCCTTTGCCGCAGCCAAGGCTCTCACGGAAGAAAGCTTGGTGGCGATTTCATCACGGGCGGTGGTAAACACACCGCCGCAGCATTGCCAGTTTTCAATTTCTTCCAAGGTAATGCCCAGCTTTTCGGCACATTTTCTTGCATATTTGTCTAACTCCCGTGCTTTTGTTTTTAACGTACAGCCGGGAAAATAAGCTACGTTCATTGTTTTTCCTCCTATCAAACCATTTGTTCAGGATGGAACACTTCATCAAATTTCTCTGCCGTCAAGAATCCCAATTCAACGCAAGCTTCCTTCAGAGAAATATTATCCTTAAATGCTTTTTTCGCGGTTTTTGCAGCATTTTCATAACCGATATACGGGTTCAGAGCGGTTACCAGCATCAGGGAGTTGTGCAAATTATGATGCATTTTTTCCTTGTTTGCCTTGATTCCTACTGCACAGTTCTTGTTAAAGGAAAGAATCGCTTCGGACAGAAGTCTTGCTGACTGCAGGAAGTTATAAATACAAACAGGCATAAACACATTCAACTCAAAGTTACCCTGAGATGCCGCCATTCCCACTGCCACGTCATTTCCCATTACCTGCACGGCAACCATGGTGACCGCTTCACATTGGGTGGGATTTACTTTACCGGGCATAATGGAGGAGCCGGGTTCGTTTTCGGGAATGAAAATTTCGCCCAGACCGTCTCTAGGACCGCTTGCCAACCAACGAACATCGTTGGCAATCTTCATCATATCGCAAGCAACTGCCTTGATGGCACCGTGAGCAAACACCAGCTCATCCTTAGAGGTTAATGCATGGAATTTGTTGGGAGCGGTAATGAAGGACTTTCCTGTCAATGCAGAAACCTTTTCCGCTACCGTTTCCCCAAAGCCTTTGGGTGCATTCAGACCCGTTCCTACTGCAGTTCCGCCCAGTGCCAGCTCACGCAAGGGGTCAACAGAGCGTTTGAGCAGTTCTACATCCCGTTCCAAGCTGGATCTCCAACCGCTGATTTCCTGGCTGAAGGTAATGGGGGTTGCATCCTGAAGATGGGTTCTTCCGCTCTTTACAATTCCTTCATTTTCTTCTTCCAGACGTTTGAAGGTTGCAATCAGAGTTTCGCATGCAGGAATCAGCTTATCCTCCAGCATCAATACTGCCGCAATGTGCATGGCGGTAGGAAAGGTGTCGTTAGAGGACTGACTCATGTTTACATCATCATTGGGATGCAACAGTTTTTTGTCAGCAATCTGATTCCCGCGGTTTGCGATGACTTCATTGGTGTTCATGTTGGACTGGGTACCCGACCCTGTCTGCCAAACCACCAGAGGGAACTGGTCATTCAATTTTCCTGCAATGATTTCATCACAAGCCTGACTGATTGCACAAAGCTTTTCGTCAGTCATTTTTTCCTTGCGGAGCACATTGTTTGCCTGGGCTGCCGCTTTTTTCAAAATGCCAAAGGCATGAATGATTTCCGCAGGCATGGTTTCAATGTTAACACCAATTTCAAAGTTTTCATGGCTTCTCTGGGTCTGTGCCGCCCACAATTTGTCAGCAGGAACCTTGATTTCTCCCATAGAGTCATGTTCAATACGATATTCCATGTTTTCTTCCTCCTCAGATGTTGGTATTTCTAATGATTTCCTTCAGCTTTTCTGCACTGTTATGAAGTGCTTTGATTTCAGTATCATTCAAAGGCAACATGACCTTGTTGCGAATGCCCATATTGCCAACCGTGTTCAAGGTACTTAAGCACACATCATTCACACCGTATTCCCCGTGCATCATGGTAGAAACAGTCAGGGTGCTGTCCACTCTGTTTAACAAGCATTTGCAGATATGGCAAACGGAAATAGAAACCGCATAGAAGGTTGCGCCCTTTCGTTCGATAACACAAGCACCGGATTTCTTTACATACTCTTCTACTTCTTCATAGCTGAGCTGCGGCATCATCTGATTGCCGGTAAAGGAATTGTAGCATTCTTCAATGGGCACATTGGAGATGTTTGCCAAAGACCAGGGAATAAAAGCAGAATCCCCGTGTTCACCCAATACATACGCATGCACGTTGTTCTGGCTGATGGAATAATATTCAGACAGTCTGGAACGTAGTCTTGCCGTATCCAAAGCAGTTCCCGAACCGATAATCCGTTCTTCGGGAATACCGGAGCGCTTACAAAATACATAAGTGAGAATATCCACAGGGTTACTTACCAGAAGATAAACCGCCTCAGGAGCATAACGGGTAATTTCGGGAATGATGCTCTTGATGATATCAATGTTGGTTTGTGCCAGCTCCAAACGGGACTGACCGGGCTTTCTTGCCACACCGGAGGTAATGATTACAATGTCAGACCCTGCAGCATCAGAATAGCTTCCTGCATAAATCGAACAAGGATTACAGAATGCAACACCCTGTCTGATATCCAGCGCTTCCCCCAACGCCTTTTCATTGTTAATGTCAATCATGACAATTTCAGAGGCAATGCCCCACAATGTCAGCGTGTACGCAATGGTAGAGCCAACGCTTCCGGTTCCGATAATCGTAATTTTATTCATTCTGTTTAACTTCCTTTCAAAGTTTTTTATTTTTTGGATACATCGGCGTATCCTTTTTGTTCCTTCTCCATTGACGGGTTTCGCGCCATTCGATTACAGCAAAGAAAACCGCAAGTTGAGTTTGGCAAATTTGCAAAGCATTTCATCAAAATTGTTATATTTTTAACAATTTCAAGTTGCTCTCCTAAATCCACACGAAAATATTATATCATAACCCCATCCAAAATTCAACTCTTTTTTCGATATTTCCTGATTTTTCTGCTAATTTCACAAATCAAACATCATTCTCCCCCCTTTTCTATCTGTTTGTTACTATTTTATAAGGTATGTGACCCGATCCATATTGGTTCACACAGGACTTTGATTTTTATTTAACAATCTTTTCCGCCATCAAAACCACCGATAACGTTGTTTTCGAAGCAAAAAGGTGATGAAACGAAGAAAAATCCCATAAAAACGGGATTTTTCTGCATTTGTCTCATTATTTTCAACTGATCGCTATTTTTATGAAGGACGATTCAACCTTTTTGCTTTCCGGACTTTTTTTCATCCCCTCTCTCCTTGTTATTCATTGATAACAGTCATCTGACAAACCTTCATTGCTTCCAATGCCCGTTTGTGACTTTGGGGGCTGACCCCTGCGCATCCTTTCGCATCCACAATCAGGGGAATTTCGGGATAGAAGGCTTTTACCACCATCGCATTGGATATCACACAAATATCTGTGCACAGTCCCACAAAAGTGATGCTTTCCACATCTCTTTCCTCTCGAAGCACCTCAACCAGTTCAGAGGAACCAAAGGTGACCTTATCAATGGCCTCCGTCTTACGAAGAGCATCCAGTTCCTTACAAATCTGCCACCCCTCCGTTCCCTTGATACAATGAGGAACGGGAAGATGAGTTCCCTCTTGGGTTTGCATGTAGTTGTCATCATGGGTATCTCTGGTAAAATAAACCGTTCCGTCAAACTGCTCAATCACATTCTTGACATAGGGCACAATCGCCACCGCTTCCTCGGTTCCCAACGCCCCGTCAATAAAATCGTTTTGCATATCCACAACAATCAAAATTTTCGCCATTGTGATTTCCTCCTTATCGTAGTTTCACATCAAAGCAGGGGATAATAACCAATCAAAACCACCTGATTTCAAGGGGTTGAGGGGAGTTGCCCCATCATTCCCTTTTGAAATGCACATTTTTTACTTGTTTTTCCACATCCCAATCCCCTTCTCTGTTTTTCATCATATCACAAAAAATTTCCTTTGTCAATATGATTCCGATACAACAAACGACCTCGCAGTATGTCTTCTGCAAGGTCGCAAATATTTTTGTTTTTCTGTTTTATGAAAGGGTTCGATTCCCCTTTGAAACAATAAAAAAACAAGAGCACTACTTCGTGTACTCTTGCTTTTTGGCTTTCGGCTACATAATAGATGCAACAGATTTCAGCTAAATTTTGCAACAAGTTGCAAAGCGAAATTATCTCACTTCGTTCGATAGCTAAATAACTCCTTTGGAGTAGTTAAATTAAATTCGCTATAAGTGTGCGCAGCACATTTAGCTGCCGCAGGCAATTTAGCTGAGCTTGCTCAATTTAGCTCGCGTAAGCGAATTTAGTTGAAAAAAAGGGGATGTTTAAAAACTTCCCCTTTTTTTCTGGTGACCCGTGGGGGAATCGAACCCCCGTTATCGCCGTGAAAGGGCGGTGTCTTAACCGCTTGACCAACGGGCCGAATATGGTAGCGGCGAGTGGACTTGAACCACCGACCGTACGGGTATGAACCGTATGCTCTAGCCAGCTGAGCTACACCGCCATATTCATTGCATGCCACAGGCACAACATATATTTTACTATAACTTTTTATTTTTGTCAAGACTTATTTTTAAATTTTTTCATTTTTTTATTCAAAAAATTCTTTTTTCTTGAAAATGTGCGGTTTTTCTTTACTTTTTTTTCTAATTGTGCTACAATATAAGGAAAGAATATATTTAGAATAGGAGTGTTATTCTATGGAAAAACAACAAGTAATCACAAAAATTTGTGATACGGGGATTGTAGCTGTGGTTCGTGCCAACAGCGGTGATGAAGCAAAAAAAATTGCAGATGCATGTATTAAGGGTGGTATCGGTGCTATCGAGGTAACCTTCACCGTTCCGGGTGCTCATAAGATTATAGAAGAATTGGCAGCGACCTATTCTCCTGAAGAAATGATTGTAGGGGCGGGAACGGTGTTGGATTCTGAAACTGCAAGAATTGCAATTTTGTCCGGTGCACAATATGTGGTAAGCCCTTATTTCGATTTGAATACCATGAAAACCTGTAACCGTTATGCAATTCCTTGTATGCCCGGTGTTATGACCGTAAAGGAAATTGTAGAAGCAATGGAAGCAGGGGCAGACATTGTAAAATTATTCCCCGGCGAAGCGTACGGTCCTAAGCTCATCAAATCTTTTCATGGTCCTTTGCCTCAGGCGAAGATTATGCCAACAGGTGGTGTAAGTTTGGATAATGTAGATCAATGGATCAAAAACGGTGTTGTGGCAGTAGGAGCAGGAAGTTGCTTGACGGGTGGTGCGAAAACCGGTGATTACGGTTTGATTACAGAAACTGCAAAGCAATTTGTAACAAAAATCAAAGAAGCAAGAGCTGCTTTATAAGTGAAAATAAAAAGTTTCTCCCTTTTGTAACAAAAGTGGAGAAATTTTTTTATACTATATTTAGTAAATTAAATGTATCAAACAACAGTATCTTGTGGAAAATATTTCATTTATGTTACAAAAACATCAAAAATACTTCGATTTGTAGTTTGTGCACAATGAGATTTTCTTTGATTTGGTAAAAATAAACAAATAAAATAATTATAAATGGGTCTATATAGAACTATAGGTTTACATAACAACTAAAAAAACACCTTTTTTCGACTTGCAAAATGGCAAAAAATAAGTTAGAATATTTCCTGTTGTAACAATTCTGTAACATTTCCTTCACAGAATTGTAATTTAAGAAAGAGGTGTTCATAAATTGACAAGATTGGAAAAACGAGAACAAAAGAAGCTTGTAAAGCACTGTGGTGCTTATCAGATACGTTGTAATACAGCTGATTTATCTCACAAAGTAAAAAGAAAGACAGATGCAAAAAGAGTTGTAGGATGGATGAACAGCATTCCGGGATATTTCTTACTATTTATTATGACATTATCCATTGCTGCGTCCGGAATGTACGGAGCAGGTTTTAGAGTGGGATATAAAGTATATGCCGGAAATGAACAAATCGGAACCATAACACAAGAAGAAACCTTTAATAAAGCCTTGGATGAAGTACATAGTACTTTGGAAGAAAATTTTGGAGAAGATTTTACATTGCAAGAAGAACCTTATGTAAAAAGAGGTTTGGTAAATGTTAAGGAAGAAACCAAAAACTTATCCGAAGAAATGATTTCTTCTGCAGGAGAAATTTCAGAGGGGATTCTGATTAAAGTAAATGGAGTGACTGCTGCGATTGTGGCTGACGAACAAACTGCTCGTCAAGTGCTTGACAGTTTGTTGGCTCAAAAACGGCAGGAATATGCAAACGACACAGCAGAATTTGCCGGAGATATTACATTAGAACAACAGTACGTTCAAACCACATCCATTCAGGATGGTTCTGCAGCAGAGCAGATTCTCAACGGTGAATCCGAAACAGCAGGAACCTATTTGATTAAGAGTGGAGATACCTTGTCTGTAATTGCTGAAAAGCATGGTATGACAATTGACCATTTGCGCAGCATGAATCCTGATTTGGATGGAGATGTTGTGATTGCCGGTCAGGAACTGATTATCAGCCAACCTCAAAATTGGTTGTCTGTCAGAACAGAAGAAACGATTACTTATGAAGAAGAAATTCCGTTTGAAACAAAAGAAGAATTTACTGATGAACTTTATTTGGAACAAGTAGAAGTGTCTCAGGAAGGTGAGAACGGAACAAAAACGGTAGAAGCATTATTGATTAAGGTAGATGGTCAGGAAGTAGAGACACAGGTTTTGAAAGAAGAAGTAACCAAAGAACCGGTGGCTAAGATTGAACGTCACGGAACAAAGGAACGACCCAGAGATGTTGCAACCGGTAAGTTTATCCGTCCTACAGGTGGTTATCTTTCCTCCGGATTTGGTGCTCGTTGGGGAACTGTTCATCAGGGAATGGATTTGGCGAATACGTTAGGAAGTCCCATTGTAGCATCTGACGGCGGTAAAGTAACCTATTCCACCTTCAACACCGGTGGATATGGATATTTGGTGATTATTGACCACGAAAACGGTTATCAGACTTATTATGCACACTGTAGTAAGTTGTTGGTAAATGTTGGAGACAGAGTTGCACAGGGAGATCAGATTGCACTGATCGGAAGTACCGGAAACAGTACAGGACCTCACTGCCACTTTGAAATTCGGTTAAATGGAGTTCCGCAGAATCCTGCAGGATATGTAACATTATAATGTTTTTAAAGCAAGCAATCTGTAGAGGTTGCTTGCTTTTTTTGTTGACAAAAAGGAAAAGAGATGTTATAATAAACAAATGTGGGATTTGATTTCAGTTGGAATCATAACTATACGTGGGTAATGGTGAAAGGATTTTATATGAAGAAAAAAAGTATAATAATGGCGATTGTAATCGCCCTGATGATTTTTACTATTCCGTGTCATGCACAGACGATAGCTGAGTATGATATGGGAATCGCATTTACTCTTTCGGATGAATGGAAAAAGGAAGTATATGAGGATGGGATGATGTTTCGCCATGCATCCAATTATCAGGAAAATATCAATGTGTTTTTCATAGCAGCTGATGTTGCATATGATATCGAAAAAATCGACGAAGCAATTTTAAGGAATATTTGCGACAGTGTATATGGTGATTCGCAAATTGCCCGGGAAATGTCTGAAAAAAATAATGCAGTTGTTCAAGTTGCGGCAAACTCTGTTGTTTCCGGATATGAATATTATAACGAAGAACCTTTTTATTGTTATGAAAAGGAATATACCGTAACATCTTTTGGATTTGAAACAGCTTCTTTTCATAAGTCGGTATTTATCACTGCGAAAAATGGAAGGTTTTATTTTATCACCTATCATCGGGATGAAAAAAGCAATCACCTTTCTGATGTAACAGATTTATTGCAGAGCTTGTCATTCGAAAGCGGAGAAATTAAAATTAAGATTAACGACGAAAGAATATATCCTGATAGTGCACCAATGTTGATTCAAGACAGAACTATGGTTCCCATTAGAGCGGTAGCGGAAAAAATGGGATATCAGGTAGAGTGGAACGGAAATACCAATACCGTTTTACTTACTTCCAAGGATCGTCGGACTGTTTTACAATTCGCAATCGGTGATTCAGTTGCTGTAAAAAACAGTTCGCAAGAAATTCGGTTGGATGTTCCTGCTTTCATTTCTGCCGGCAGAACGTATCTTCCTTTGAGAGCTGTCGCAGAGGCAATGAATGCAGTTGTAAACTGGAATGGAGCAGAAAAAACAGTTGAAATTTGGGAATAATTGAGAAAAGAGGAAAAAAGATGGCAATGATTACAATTAAAAATAAATATTTGACGGTGCAAATTGATCGTTTGGGTGCAGAAATTAAGAGTGTAAAAAGGGATAATGTTGAGTTTATGTGGGAAGCAGATCCCGATGTGTGGGCAGGAAGTGCTCCGGTTTTATTTCCTATCTGCGGCAGATTAAAGGATGGTAAGTATACTTATGAAGGGAAGGAATACGAACTTCCCATACATGGATTTGCAAAAACATCGGAATTCGAAGTGGAATCTCACGAAGAAGACCGTGTTGTGTTTTTCATCAAATCCACAGAAGAAACAAAAAAAGGGTATCCCTTTGATTTTGAATTTCGAGTGTTGTTCTCTTTGAATCATGCAACATTGAATGTGTCTTATCATATTAAAAATTGCTCGGATGGTCCGATGTATTGTTCCGTAGGTTCCCATGAAGCATATGCTTGTCCTGAAGGCATTGAAGAATATACGGTTGTTTTTGATCAAGAGGAAGAAATGGATATCTTGGCGTATGAGGATGGTAAACTAAGTCAGAATAAGATGTCATTGATGGAGGCATCTGATCGTCTGCCTTTAAATGAGGAGCTTTTTGTGATTGATTCTTTGGTGTTTGAAGAACTGAAATCAGAAAAAGTAACATTGGTTCATCATAACAGCAGTAAGAAAATTACGGTTTCCTTTCCCAATCATCCGTATTTTGTGATTTGGCATAAGCCTTATGGTAACTATATTTGCCTGGAACCGTGGTGTGGCATGGGTACTTTGGCGGGAACCGGCTATGAATTGACTGAAAAGGTTGGTATTATGAAGATTGACGACGAAACGGAAATCTCTCACCAGATTACATTTGAAGTATAACAGCTTCCCGGTAAACTGATTGCTTGTTTGCCGGGAATTTTACTTTTTTAAAACAGAGGGAAGAAGATGAAGAAAAAGGATTTTCTTTGGTGTGTTGTATTGGCAGTTGTGTTTTGTATCGGTCTCTTCATTTGGTTTTTATGGGGAAGCGCCGGCGGAACACAGGTTTTGATTTGTCAAGACGGAGAAGAGTTGTATCGTTTTCCGTTGATAGTAACCCGCGAAATTGAGATTGCAGGAGAATGGGGCAGAAATCTGGTGCGGATTTCTTCGGAAGGAATCAGGGTGACGGAGGCAGATTGCCCTGATGGACTTTGTCAAAAACAAGGATTGGTGACTAAGACGGGTGTTCCCATTGTTTGCATGCCTCATAAATTGACGGTAGAAATTACGGGAGGAGAAAATGAATACTAAACGGTTGACGGTGCTTTCTTGTCTTCTGGGACTGTCTTTAATTCTGTTCACGATAGAAGCGCAGCTTCCTCCGTTGATTCCGTTGCCGGGTGTGAAGCTGGGATTGGCAAATATTGTAGTTTTGGTGACGATGGTATTGTACGGAAAGAAAGATGCCTTTTGTATTTTAATTTTGCGGATTTTGTTGGGGAGCATTATGACAGGAAGCGGTATGGCGATTTTATATAGTTTAGCAGGCGGGATTTGTTGTTTTATCACGATGTCTGTTTGTTACCCCCGAGGAAGTGAACGGCTTTTTGTTGTCAGTGCCCTTGGTGCAATCGGGCATCATATAGGTCAGCTTGTTATGGCAATGATCGTGTTACAAAGCAAAGGAGTGCTGGTTTATTTACCCGTGTTGATTTCGGCAGGGATCATCATGGGTGTATTTACCGGAATTTGTGCACAGGGGAGTTTGAAGCAATGGAAAAAATAAAGGGTTTTCTTTTGGTTGTTTTGGTTCTGTTTCTTTCCGGATGTCAAACATCTGTGGAGGTTACGGAACGGTTATTTGCCATGGATACTTATATGGAAATTACAGTTCACGGAACACCCGAGATTGCAAAAAAAGGTGCAGAGGAACTGAAACGGTTGGAAGGATTGTTAAAGCGGGATGCAGTAAAGAATGGAAAATTGCCGAAAGAAACCGCTTTTGCGATACAAGAGGCATTGGATATTGCGCGTGAAACAGAAGGTGCTTTTGACCCGACTGTTGCACCATTATCTGATCTTTGGGGATTTTACGAGGGAGAGCATCATGTGCCTACCGAAAAGGAACTGAAGCAGGCATTATCATTGGTAGACTATAGGCAGATAACCATAGAGGAAAATTGTTTGAATACAGGAAATGCGAGTTTGGATTTAGGCGGAATCGGAAAAGGCTTTGCGTCGGATTATTGTTGCAGATTGTTGAAGGAAGAGGGCGTTACTTCGGGCATTTTGTCTTTGGGCGGAAATGTTCAGACCATCGGACGAAAAGCCGACGGCAGTATGTGGAAGATCGGAATTGCCAATCCTCAAAATCCTGATGAAATATTGTGTTTTGTGGAAGTGGAAGAAAAAGCAGTAGTGACATCGGGCGGATATCAACGATATTTTGAACAGGCAGGAAAACGGTATCATCACATTTTAAATCCGAAAACAGGTTATCCTGCAGAATCGGAATTGTTATCTGTGACCGTGGTTGGTGAATCGGCAACCCAATGTGATGCATTGTCTACGGCTTTGTTTGTCATGGGATTGGAAAAAGCGGTGTCTTATTGGCAACAAGAGAACACTTTTGAGATGATTTTAGTAGCGAAGGATGGTGTTTATCACACACCGGGCATTTTGCCCAAAGAGTCAAAAAGGAATTTGATCTGTTTAAAATGATTGACTTTTTTGCGGTTTGATGTTATAATAGATAAAGTTTTGTTTTGAAATGATAAGACTGTATGATGAAAATGAGCATCGGAATCAAAAAAATACGGAGGAAAATTTGATGAAGAAAAGCATGGTATGGTTGATTGTTGGTCTTTGCTTTATTGTATTAAGCAAAACGGTTTATGCAAATGACCGAGGTTGGGATGAAAACGGATACGATCAAGGGATGGAGATTTGGACAGAAGTGGAAATGAATGCAGAATTATCTGATCATGAGGTGATATTATTTTCGGCTGATACATCAAAAATCAAGGGAATTGATGTTAGTTATGCCCAAGCTAAAATTGATTGGGAGACTGTGAAGAATGAAGTGGATTTTGTGATTATTCGTTGCGGTTACGGTGATGATTTAACCGAACAGGATGATGTCAGGTGGAAATACAATGCAGACGAGTGTGCCAGATTAGGAATTCCGTTTGGTGTTTATTTGTTTTCTTATGCTCATTCTGCGGCAGAAGCAAAAAGCGAAGCGGAGCATGTGCTGCGGTTGATTGACGGATATCAATTGTCTCTTCCTGTGTATTATGATTTAGAGCTTCGTAGTCAGGAATTGATGTCAAGCAGCGCGAAAAAACAAATGATAAAAACCTTTTGTGATACCATAACAGAAGCAGGCTACAGGGCTGGTATTTACGCCAATGCTTATTGGTGGAATACTTTTTTAACCGATCCGATTTATCATACCTCGGGTTGGAGTCAATGGGTTGCTCACTACAGTTCCCAATGTGGATATGACGGTGATTATTCTATTTGGCAGTATTCTTGCACCGGTCGAGTAAACGGAATCAAGGGAGATGTTGATATGAATTACTGGGTAAAACCTTTTAGCAAGCTGAACAGTGATTGTTTCCCTGCCAACGGTGAATCGGAAAAAGAAGCAATGAGTAATGCAATCTACGGAACGTTTTATTAAAATCAATGAAAAATAACCGAGGAGCAACTGCTCTTCGGTTATTTGTATCACTCGATTTATTTCATCAGATTTTTCTGAATGTAATCTGCACTCTTCTTCAAGCTTTCGAAAGGATCACCGGGGCAGCTATCCTGTTCAATCACATAATATTTAACCCCTGCTTTTACTGCTTCTTCTACAGCACCGATGAAGTTAATGTTACCGTTACCAACTTCGGTAATGAAGGGACCTTCAGGTCCGCGACCCATATCCTTCAGATGAAGAATATCAATTCTTCCGCTGAGCTTGGAAATCCATTGACGAACGTCAGCCCCTGCATGCTGCAGCCAATAGGTATCTACAACGAAGGAGGTAGTTTCGGGATTCAAGCCTTCTACCAACAAATCCATTGCATAGCTTCCATCTTCAAAACGAAGGAATTCATGGCTGTGGTGATGGTATGTAAATTTACCGCCCAGCTTTGCAGCTTTTTCACCAACGATATTTGCTTTGGCAATAATATCTTTTGTATCTTGAGCAGTTTCACTGTAGAAACCGCCGATGCCCATCAGCTTTGTGCCGAGAGCCTGGTGGTTTTTCCACGCTTGGTCAAAATCGTCAACCATCATTTGGAAGTTGTCATGGGTTCCGACGATTTCAAATCCTTCTTCACGGGCAATTTGTCCGAATTCTTCATAGGGAATCGCACAACCTGCAGTTTGTCCTTGTTCAATTCCCATTGCCTTTAATTTTTTAAAGCTTTCACGAATGTCATCTGCAGTTGTCATGAATTCGCGGATGGTATAAAGTTGTACACCAATTTTATCAATCATGGTTCAACTCTCCTTTTCTGTTATTATTTTCTTTTATTATACTCCCTCTGATTTTAAAATGCAAGAGAAAATCATCAGGTAGTATTAATTTTGTTGTATATCCACAAAACTGAAGTCTTTACATCGTTTATTCTGACAATTCCCATTCCTCTGTGGGCTTGTGATTTTTGGAAAGAGCCAAGGTTTTGATGAATTTGTTTAATTCGTTTTGTTCTTTTTCGTTTTCGGGTAATGGTTCTTTTCCGATATAAGGAAGAATGGTTTCGTAGAATGTGTCTAAAATATGGAACAACTTACTGTTTTCAAATGCAGACTGTACCAAAAAGAGTGCATCTAAATCCGGCATAATCACGCACATCTGACCATAAGCACCGCAGAAACGATAGGTGTTATGACGACCTCTCCAGAAATGATAGCAATAGCCTTGGTTCCAGTCAGTTCCCGTAACGACATGAGAGGTATCAATTTGGCAGGAAGAAGCTTGCTCAATCCATTCGGCAGGCAAAATCTGCTCGCCTTTCCAATTTCCTTTTTGCAAATAAAACTGCCCCAGAGCAGCCATTTCTTCAATCGAAATTTTCATCCCGCTTGCACCAAGGCAATATCCTTCGGGGCATCGTTCGAAGAAAGGCATACGGATGCCTAATTTATCAAAAAGACGTTCCTTCAAAAATTCATCCAGATGCTGACCTGAAATTTTGGTGACCAAACGGGATAAGGAATAAGAAGCATCTCCGTCGTAACGGAAAAACTGCCCTGCATCCTCGCTGGGGAACGCGAAAAATTTTTCTAACCGTCCGCCTTCTTCTGCTTGTTTTGATACAACATGAACCCCTGTTTTTTTATTTTGACCTGTGGTCATGGCGAGAACCTGATGAACTGTTAATTGTTCCATACCCGGTGCGGCAAATTCTCGATATTCAGGAAAATAATCAAGCATATTATCTGTTACCTTCAATTTCCCTTCCGCAACCAGAAAACCGATTGCTGTGGATGTAAAAGCTTTGGAAACAGAATATAATACATGGCGATTGCCTGCTTTGTAAGGCGCATAACTTCCTTCACTGATTACTTTTCCATGACGAAGCATCATAAAATGATGAGTTTCCTGATCGGGACAGGTTTCTTTTAATTGCGTTAAAAACTGTTGGATACAGTTGCTTGGAATTCCCATACTTTCCGGTGTGGTTCTTTCGAAAATAGGCATTTTATTTCACAACCTTAGTTTTTTCTTTTATTATAGCACAAATGGAGCTGAAAGGCAAGAAATTTCCGTTTTTCCTCTTTACAAACGTGAAAAATGATGATATAATGTATAAAGATACATTTTATGTATAAAAGATGGTCGCAGTATCCTAGTCGGTTTGCGCGGTTCCTAAGACGGGCCTAAAAATCCGTTAAAGGGCACATCGATGAAGTTCCTTGTGCTGGCTTTCGATGCCCAATCGGGGGCTTGTGCTGGGAGTTAAGGTTTAGGGGCACCTTTCAATGGCATGAAAAGACTGACCCCTTTTCCGTGGAGACCTGTTCTTGTGGTCGGAGCTTCGGCTTGCAGTTTGAGTCAGGCTGCCGAGTACGAATCAGGATAAAACCTGTTATGTGGTGCAATTTTTGTGCTGCGAACAGTGTAGCCTGCCTTGAGTGAGTATGGTGGATGTTGGATCAGGAAGAGAATCGTCGGCCAACGAGACTTTTCTATCGCCGTCTGAAACCATAGTTGCAAAAGAGGCTAAGAACCGTAGCGGCTGTTGAGGAAATCTCCTAGGCTGTTCTGACGAGGTGCATGCAGGATTGCAGTACGGACTAAGTGGCAATTCAGTCCCGTTTTCGGTGACGAGCGGACGATACTTGAAAGGGAAACCGCCCTTCCGGCAACGGAAAGGCAGTGTCGTGGGAAATCCTACTGAACCTAAGCCGTAGAATTTACTGTGTGCACTGACCACTTTATTTTTACTGACTCGGAGGTTTTTCTTGGTGGACAATCAGGAGAAAAAGAAGCAAAAGTTATATATTAAGACAAGTAAAATCGGAGCAAAAAAAGGGAGCAAAAAATGGGTCATTGCAATTTTCTGCCTGACCTTTTTGATTTCTGTCATCATCGGCTTCGGCTCATCTGTGGCGACAGGGAAAATGGATGTGGAATTTGCCGTTTTGGTTCTGATTTTTATTATTGCAGTAGGAATTTTGTTTGATATGATCGGTGTGGCGGTGACAACAGCGGAGGAAACGCCCTTTCATGCTCTGGCATCCAAAAAGGTGAAGAGTGCGGAAACTGCGGTGTGGCTCATTCGGAATGCGGAAAAAGTTTCCAACTTTTGCAACGACGTTATTGGTGACGTGGCAGGAGTTGTGAGCGGTACCACCGCGGCGGTCATTGTTGCTCATTTGTTTCAGGAAGGCTCGGATGCAGAGTTTTATATGGGAATTGTAGTCACAGCAGTGATTGCTTCTGTGACGGTAGGCGGAAAGGCAATCGGAAAAGGGATTTCTATGCGTAATTCCAATCAGATTGTTTATCTTGCTTCAAAAGTGATTTGTATCTTTCGAACGAAAAAAGATAGGAGGGGTTGATTATGATATTGGATCAGATCAAGCACCCTTCTGATGTGAAAAAATTAAGCAAAGCGGAAATCCGTCAGTTGGCACTGGAAATCCGCACTTTTTTGGTAGAATCCGTTTCGCGGACGGGGGGACATCTTGCATCCAATTTAGGTGTTGTGGAATTGACTTTGGCATTGCATTATGTGTATTCATTGCCGGAGGATAAAATCATTTGGGATGTCGGGCATCAAAGTTATGTTCATAAATTACTTACGGGAAGAAAAGCGGAATTTGAACATTTGCGTCAATGGGGTGGCATGGCAGGATTTCCGAAGACGTCAGAGAGTAAGTATGACAGTTTTAATACAGGACATAGTTCGACTTCTATCTCTGCAGCCTACGGTCTTGCTGCAGCAAGAGACCTGAAAGGGGAATCTTCTAAGGTGATTGCCGTGATTGGAGATGGCTCCATGACAGGCGGTATGGCATATGAAGCACTCAATAATGTTGGCGCCACCAATACGGATATGTTAGTGATTTTGAATGATAACAGTATGTCTATTTCTAAAAATGTAGGCGGAGTTTCGCAATATCTGAATCGTTTGACCAACAGGGAAGGATATTATAAACTGAAAACAGGGATAGATAAGGCTTTGCATAAAATTCCTCTGATTGGTGAACCGCTGTTTCGCGGTTTGCGAAAAATGAAAAATAAATTGAATTATATGTTAGTTCCCGGAGTGGTATTTCAGGAATTAGGTTTTCATTATTATGGTCCGGTAAACGGTCATGATTTTCAAAAATTGGTTACGGTTTTGGAACATATTAAGGGGAAACAAGAGCCTGCTTTATTGCATATTTACACAAAAAAAGGAAAAGGTTACACATTTGCTGAAAATTCTCCCGGACGGTTTCACGGGATTTCTTCGTTTGATCCCCTCACCGGAGAAGGGAAACGAAAAGGAACGGATTTCTCATCTGTCTTTGGAGAAACACTGTGTGATTTAGCAGAAAAAAACAATAAAATTTGTGCCATTACTGCGGCGATGCCGGAAGGAACGGGACTGCAGAAATTTTCCAAGCAATTTCCTGAACGGTTTTTTGATGTGGGAATTGCTGAACAGCATGCTGTTACATTCGGAGCAGGCTTAGCGATGGGTGGATATATTCCCGTATTTGCAGTTTATTCTTCCTTTTTACAAAGAGGTTACGATCAGATTGTGCATGATGTTGCAATTCAGAATCTTCCTGTTGTCTTTGGTATTGACCGAGCGGGTGTGGTAGGAGAAGATGGAGAAACCCATCAGGGCATGCTTGATTTGGCTTTTTTGACTCAGATTCCCAATCTAACGGTATTGGCACCTGCGGATTTTTCTGAACTGCGGAGGATGTTATCTTTTGCGGTGAATTTAGGTGGTCCTGTCGCCGTGAGATATCCCAGAGGAGGAGAATATCATTCGTATGAAGATAAAACACCTGTTACTCTCGGAAAAGGTCGTATCCTGAAGGAGGGAAATGAGGTCGCCTTGTTTGCCATCGGAAGAATGGTAGGGATTGCGTACGAGACAGCGGAATTACTGGAACAAAGAGGAATTTCAACATCGGTCATTGATTTGCGGTTTGCAAAGCCCTTGGATGAATCCTTGATTTTGAATCAGGTAAATCATGTAAAACTTGCCGTGGTGCTGGAAGATGGCTGTATTACAGGCGGTGTTTGCGAGCATGTGGCAAGCTTGCTGTATGGAGCAGGAGTGCAGACTCCTATGCTCAGTAAAGCATTTCCTGATGCCTTTATTCCTCATGGCAGTGTGGATGCGATTTTTGAACATTACGGAATGAATAGTGCGGCAATTGCCGAATCTGTAACGGAGGCTTTGAAAGAGTGAAAGAACGTTTGGATGTATTGTTGGTAGAACAAGGAATTGTTACCGGCAGAGATAAAGCAAAAGCGGTTATTATGGCAGGACTGGTTTATGTTGATGGTGAAAAAATCACCAAGGGCGGCACTTGTGTAGAACGAGATGCGAAAATCGAATACCGCGGTGAACAGATGAAGTTTGTCAGCCGTGGGGGATATAAACTGGAACGTGCCATGAGAATGTTTCCTATCACTTTAGACGGATGCATTTGTATGGATATCGGTGCATCTACAGGGGGATTTTCCGATTGTATGCTTCAGTGCGGTGCCAAAAAGGTGTATGCGGTGGATGTAGGATATGGTCAGTTAGACTGGAAGCTTCGTACTGATGAACGGGTGGTGAATATGGAGCGGACCAACATCCGTTATGTGGAAGAAATTGAAGATGTGTTGGATTTTGTCAGCGTGGATGTATCTTTTATTTCTTTAAAGCTTGTATTGCCTGTAGCATTTCGTTTGTTGGGAGAACAGGGAAGTGGTGTTTGCTTAATTAAGCCTCAGTTTGAAGCAGGCCGAAGTCAGGTTGGCAAGGGAGGCGTTGTCCGTGATAAGACAGTTCATCTTCAGGTTATTGAGCAGGTGATGGGATATGCTCGTGACAATGGTTTTTCTATCGGAGGGTTGGATTATTCCCCCATCAAAGGACCGAAGGGGAATATTGAATATTTATTGTATATAACCAAAGGAATAGAAGGCGCCTGGGATGTGGAGAAAACAGTAGAAACGGCTCACAGGGTGCTGAATGCCGATGACGGGGAAGTGATGGTTTGAAACGTTTTTTAATAAAACCCAATCCGAAAATGGAGCATGTACGGGAAGGAATATGGAATGTTGCCAATTCTTTGAGAGAATTGGGAGCTACGGTATTGATGGAGCATCAATACCGCTGCCTTGGAGAAATTGAAGAAATAAAATATTGCACCTCTGAAGAAGTGGATCAGGTGGCGGAGGCGGTTTTGGTGTTGGGAGGAGATGGAACACTCCTTCGTGCAGCACATGAAACAAGATTGCCTCTTTTGGGAATCAATTTCGGCCATTTAGGATTTATCAGTGAATTGACAAAGGAAGAAACGGATTTGTTTTCTCGTTTGATTGAGGATGACTTTCAGATTGAAAGCAGAATGATGCTTCGATGTGTCAGAATTCGGAATGGTGAGGAAAACAAGCCGTTTTACGCACTAAATGATATTGTTACCTCCCGCGGAACGGGAGAATCTATTTTAAGGATGAATTTGTTGATTGACGATGCTTATGCAGATACTTATCTGGCGGATGGGTTGATTGTAACAACCCCTACCGGTTCAACAGCCTATGCCTTATCGGCAGGGGGGTCTATTTTGGAGCCGGATGTGGAAGCATTGGAAATTACTCCCGTTTGCCCCCATATGCTCAGAGCAAGATCTCTGGTTGTATCTTCTCAAAGGAAGATTGCCATTATGTTGGCAGAGGAAAAAAGTGCTCATGTGGTAGCAGATGGCATTGCGCTGTATGATATTCAGGCAGGAGACCGTTTGGAAATCAAACGCGGAGAAAAAGAAACCCGTTTTATTCGGGTACATAGTCGCAGTTTTTATGATATTTTGCATGAAAAGTTGGGAAGTGATACACATTGAAAACCTCAAGACACGGAAAAATTTTAGAAATTATCCGAGAAAATAATGTCAGAACACAAAAAGAATTGGCGGATTTTTTGGAGCAAAGCGGTGTAAAGGTAACACAGGCAACATTGTCTCGTGATATTAAAGATTTAAAACTGATTAAGGTGCATAATGACAGCGGAGATACTGTCTATGCCGTAGGTGGCGAGGAACCGCGCTATCATGCAGCCGGTACTATTTTTAGTGAATCAGTGCTTAGCGTGGACTATGCTATGAACATTGTGGTAGTGAAAACCTTAAGCGGTATGGCGCAAGGGGTTGGTTCTTTGTTGGATCGGATGAATATTCCGGATACTTTAGGTTCTATTGCCGGAGACGATACGATTATGATTGTAACCCGAACAGAGGAGGAAGCAAAAAAAGTTGCTTCTGATTTAGAAAGCGGATTGAGATAAGACTTGGAGGTGGCATCCATGCTCATCAGCCTGCAAATTGAACAAATTGCAGTCATCGAAAAGGTGACGTTAGAGCCTGCACCCGGATTTTTGGTGTTAAGCGGTGAAACAGGTGCCGGAAAATCCATTATTATTGATTCTATTAATATGGTGCTGGGGGAACGTGCATCTAAGGAACTTATTCGGACAGGTGCAGAAAAAGCGAAGGTTCAGGCCCTTTTTTCTTTGGATGAAACAACCTGTTCTTTTTTGGAAGAACGAGGTGTGTTCGGCGAAGATGGACAAGTGCTTGTCAGCCGTGAACTGTATCGGGACGGAAGAAGTATTTGTCGTATCAACGGAGAGTTGGTAACTGCTGCAACAGTAAAAGCCATTGCCCCTTTTCTTTTGAATATTCACGGTCAGCATGACAATCAACTGCTGTTACAAAGCGGAAAGCATATTGACCTGATTGATGGATTTGCAAAAAATACAAAAGAACGGGAAAGTTGTCGTTTGGCATACGAAGAAGTGAAAACAGTCAGAAATGCCATTGAGCAATTGAAATCGTCTGAGGGAAATGCTCAGTTGATGGAATTGTATCGCTATCAATTACAGGAAATCGAACAAGGACAGCTTCGGATTGGCGAGGAAGAGGAATTAAGGGAAGAACTGAAATTGTTAGAGCATACGGAAACAGTTGGTCAGAATGTTGGAATGGCTTATGAATATTTGTATGGAAACGAAGGAGCTCATGATGCAATATCCCGTGCTTTGGATGCGTTAGGAAAAGCCGCGGTATATGATAAACAATTGGAAGCTTTGAGTGAGACCTTAGAAGAATCGGCGGCACTGATGGATGATGCAGCTCATGAATTGCGAAACTATGCAGAAACATTAGAACGCGATCCGCAAGTGTTGGAGCAAACCAGGAGTCGTTTGGAAGAAATTCGCAAATTAGAACGAAAGTATGGGGGAACAGAAGAAGCGGTTCTTGCTTATTATCAGGAAATCAAGGATAAAACGGAAGGATTTGAAAACAGCGAGGAACAGCTGTTGAAGCTTCAGAAACAATTAAATGAAAAACAAAAGAGGTTGGAAGAGGCATCGGCTCATTTAAGCCAATGCAGAAAGAATGCTGCTCAACAATTGGAGCAAGCGATTTTAGAACAACTCAAATCCCTCGATATGGGAAAAATGCAATTTGCGGTGCAATTTACTCCCTGTGAACCGGGTGAAAACGGAGGAGAGAAAGTAACCTTTTTATTGTCTTCCAATCCGGGAGAAGAGAAAAAGGAGCTTTCCAAAATTGCTTCAGGCGGCGAATTGTCTCGTATTATGTTGGCATTAAAGTCGGTATTGGCAGATGCTGATCCTGTGGGAACTTTGATTTTTGACGAAATTGATACCGGTGTCAGCGGTCGCGCGGCACAAAAAATAGCAGATAAATTAGCCGGCTTGTCTCAACGAAAACAGGTGATTTGTATTACCCATCTTCCACAGATTGCCGCAATGGCAGATGAACATTTCCTCATTGAAAAGCAGGAAGTGGGAGGAAGAGCCGCGACTCAGGTTTCGTTACTTGGTAAAAAAGAACGGTTAAATGAGTTAGCAAGAATGCTCGGCGGCGTTGCAGTGACTGATCTTACGGTGGCTGCAGCAGAACAAATGTTGGAGCAAGCAGAGCAACAAAAACAAAATAATTATTATTTTTAATAAAAAACAAGAAGAAAATATTGATAAAATAGTGAAAAATAGCGGTTGAAAAGTTTCTTTTGTTGTGTTATAATTATAGTATGTTTCTATAGAGTGATTTGTGTTACATAAAAAATA
>SVJP01000194.1 GCA_015068925.1 Oscillospiraceae bacterium | reverse complement strand
ACTTTATTTTTATGCGCCTGTGTTTGGGTAATCATATCTACATTAACCCCTGCATCTGCTACTGCGCAAAATACTTTTGCAATCTGATGAATTTGATTGGGCAGGTTGCGCAAGGTGACCAAGGTAATATTTTCAGAAACTTCAATCATTGTTCTTCCTCCTTTACAGTGTTCGAACCAAATCCTCCATGCTGTACAACCCCGGCTTTTGATGAGCCAGGAAGAGAGCTGCACGGATTGAACCGGTTGCAAACACTTCTTTGGATGCGGCAGAATGCTTTAATTCAATGACTTCATCCTTGCCTGCATAGATGACCGTATGGTCTCCCACAATGGTACCGCCCCGAACTGCATGGATGCCGATTTCGGAGGCACCGCGCTTTTGCCGTCTTGCATGGCGGTCATAGGTATATTCCAGATGCTTTTGTTCGTTTAATGCATCTGCAATTGCCAATGCTGTTCCGCTGGGAGCATCAATTTTTTGGTTGTGATGCCGTTCAATAATTTCAATATCAAAATTTTCCAAAACAGCCTGCGCTTTTTTCGCCAGGTCAATCAACAGATTGATTCCCAAAGACATATTGGCAGAGAAGAACACCGGAATGGTTTCTGCCGCCTGTTTGATTTCCTCTTTTTGTTCGTTGGTCAACCCTGTGGTTGCAATCACGGCAGGAATGTTTTTCTGCTTGGCAAACGCCAACACACCCGTCAAAGCAGAAGGATGGGAAAAATCAATCAAAACATGACCGTCTTCTTTATAATCAGAAAAATTTTGGTAAACAGGAAAGGAAAATTCGTCGGAAGTTCTGGGATCAAATCCGCAGACCACCTGACAATCTTCTCTTAAATTTGCTTCCCGTGCAATGGTGCGGCCCATTTGACCGCAAGCACCGTTTAAAATCAGATTTATCATCTGTGTATTCCGCCTTTTCGTTTATTTCAGTCCTGCATTCTGTAAGGATTTGTCGAGCAACGCAATGTTTGCGGGGGTCATTTCGCACAGAGGAAGCTTCAAAGGACCAACCTCAAAGCCCAACATATTCATTGCGGTTTTTACCGGAATGGGATTTACATCACAGAATAAGGTGTTCATCAAATCTAAATATTTCAGCTGTAATGCAGCAGCTTCCTTTACTTTGCCGTCAAGATACAATTGACACATATCATGCACTTCTTCAGGGATGATATTTGCCGCAACAGAGATGACACCGATTCCGCCGATGGAAAGAAGGGGAACCACAATATCATCATTACCTGAATAAAAATCTATTCTGTCACCGCAAAGTTGCATCATCTTGGCAGCCAGCCCCAAATCACCGCTTGCTTCCTTAATTGCTACGATGTTGGGAACATCTGCAAGTACGTTTAAGGTTTCAGGAGTAATATTGACTCCTGTTCTGGAGGGAACATTGTATAAAATAATCGGTAATGTTACACTGTTGGCAATGGCAGTATAATGAGCAATCAAACCCTTTTGGCTTGCCTTGTTGTAATAAGGTGTAACCAATAACAAACCGTCTGCTCCGATAGACTGGGCATATTGGCTCAGCTGAATGGCATAGGCGGTATCGTTGCTTCCTGTTCCTGCAATTACGGGAATTCTGCCTTTTGTTTGTTCTACGGAGAATTTTAATACCTGTTCATGCTCTTCGTTGGAAAGGGTTGCAGCCTCTCCCGTTGTTCCGCAGATAATCAATGCATCTGTACGATGTTCAATATGGTATTCAATTAATTCTGCCAGCTTTTTATAGTTGACGGAGTTATCTTCCAAAAAAGGCGTAACCAGTGCAACACCGGAGCCTGTAAAAATTGTTTGTTTCATGATAGCCTCCTAATCATTAATCTTGATTTTTATATTCAATCAGACGCTCAGCAATCTGAACCGCATTGGCAGCGGCGCCCTTTCTGATGTTGTCCGCAACAACCCACAGATTTACACCGGATTCAATGCTTTCGTCACGGCGAATTCTGCCCACATAGGTTTCGTTGGTGCCGGCAGCGGTAATGGGCATGGGATAAATCTGGTTTTCCAAATCATCCTGAACTACAATGCCGGGGGCATTTTCCAATACTTCTCTTAATTCTTTCAAATCAAACTGTTTTTCAAATTCTAAGTTGATGGATTCACTATGACCGTTGAAGACAGGAACACGAACGGTGGTTGCGGTAACACGGATGGAATCGTCATGCAGAATCTTTTGTGTTTCCTTAATCATTTTGATTTCTTCTTTTGTATAACCGTTTTCGGTAAATACATCAATGTGAGGCAAGCAGTTTCCTGCAATGGGATAGGGGAACTTTTTGGGAGCTTCTCCCTTTAATCCGTTTTCCAGGTCTGTATATCCTGCCATACCTGCACCGGATACTGCCTGATAAGTAGAATAAATAACACGCTTGATTTTGTATTTATCATGCAAAGGTTTTAATGCAACCATTGCCTGAATGGTGGAGCAGTTGGGGTTTGCAATAATCCCCTTGTTCCACAGAATATCTTCAGGATTTACTTCGGGCACAACCAGGGGAACCTCAGGGTCCATTCTCCACGCGCTGGAATTGTCAATCACAACAACGCCGTGTTGTGCTGCAATAGGAGCAAATTTTTCACTGGTGGATCCACCTGCGGAAAAGAGTGCAATATCAATATCTTCGTTATCAAAGGAATGTTCGTTTAATTCCTGCACCACATATTCCTTTCCCATAAATTCAATTTTACTTCCTGCCGAACGGGCAGATGCGAACATGGTGTATTTGGAAACAGGCAGATTACTTTCCTCCAAAACCTTCAAAAAGGTTCTTCCTACCATTCCTGTTACACCTACTACTGCTACATGATACTGTTTCATATTAATGAAAGCCTCCAATCAATTTCCGTATGTTTACTTATAATTATAATAATATTATCATTTTTTTAAAAGAATGTCAATGGTTTTTCACAACTATTTTTTTATTCTACACTTGTGACAGAAATAAAAAAGGAAATAGTAAAAATGTGTCGAATTTATTAAATATTATGGGCATTTGCCCTGTTGGTTCAGATACAAAAGAAGAAAGCGAGGCATTTGAAATGAAGAAATATGTTGTATTGACATTGATTTGTTGTATCTTTTTATTGGGAATTACGCAAAATGCTATGGCGTATCACGTACCCGAGTGTATTCGTGTGGGCTTGCGTTATGGTTCCGGTGCGGTGGGGAATTTGAATGTGCAAAGCGATTGGGGCTTGGCAATCGGATATTATCAAGGAGACACCTTTGTATC
>SVJP01000193.1 GCA_015068925.1 Oscillospiraceae bacterium | reverse complement strand
CTTTGAATAAAGCCTTTTGGCTCGTTGGTCAAGCGGTCAAGACGCCGCCCTCTCACGGCGGAAACAGGGGTTCGATTCCCCTACGAGCTGTTGACTGTTGAATAAAATTTATACAGCCCAACCCGAGAAGTAGCGTAAATACCGGAGTTTCCGGTGGTTGCGTTATTTTTTTACGCCATTCTTTTGACACCCACTCCTTCAAAGTATGAAAATGCACTGCCGGGCAATTTTTCCCTGACAGTGCATTTCACTTAATTATTTTTATGACATCCTACAGCGTTCCGGTTGTAAACAACCCTTTCACATGTTGTATCTCTTCCGCCGTTGCCTTACTTGCAGGCACATAATACTGCTTGTCTCTTGCAATCTGATATAATTCTTCCTGAGACTGTTCACAAGCATTACGCAGTTGCTTTAAGCACTGCTTTAATTCTTTATTCTCGGTCTGTGGAATCATCTCTGCGTAACGTACCAGTTCTCCATTAATTCCCGCAAGCGTATCAGCTACCATCGTTTTTTCCTGCATCTGCATATTTCCCTCTTTTCTGCGTTACCTAAGCTATCCCGGCAATCATGCAGCGGCAACGCACACTACAAAATTACCATTTCTTGTTTTACTGCAAAAATTTCATAAGCTGCTGCTTATTCTGCATTGCAGACTGAGCACCTTTCTCAAAAAACTGCTTTACCTGGGTATCCGTTGCTGCTTTCGCATATTCCTGCAATTTGCAATGAGTGGTGTCAAAACCACCGAGTAAGTGGCGCAGATTCTGCAGATCCAATTCTGAAATATTCGTCATATCCATACCTCCTGTTTTCCTTTTTACAGGTTTAGTATGTGCTAAGCAACGGGAAATATACGCAGAAAATGTACCATTTATTTTCCGGCTGTTTTCATGCTTTTTACATCCTCCGACGTAATATCATTGGGACTGTATCTGGCTTTTTCATAAATTTTTTTCAAAATATCGGCAAAATCCTTTTCAATCGGCATCTTGTCACAACACTCCTTGGCTGTCATCCTCTCCAGATCCTCCATATTATGATTGCCGACAATACTATTTTTATTTTTCAAAATTTGCTTTCGATAAATTTTTCGTACTTTATCTCGATTATTTAAAAATGGGAGCCAAACCGTAGAAGTTTCTTTTGCATTCTTCTCTATCCCGCAAACTTCATGGAGATCGCGTCCCTTTTGT
Source organism: Oscillospiraceae bacterium (assembly GCA_015068925.1). Classification (GTDB taxonomy): domain Bacteria; phylum Bacillota; class Clostridia; order HGM11514; family HGM11514; genus SIG438. The sequence continues at coordinate 2,065 of SVJP01000193.1, read as the reverse complement.
ATTTTCTGCTCTTCTCCTTTTCTTGCCTCATGAAAATGATTCCATAAAAACCGGAAAAACATAACAACTGCAAAGACAATCAGTGCTACTATTCCGACCGCAACCAAAGTCATGATGATTTTCTCCAAAATCAACCATAATAAACCGGATTTTCCGCCTTCTGCCAATCCACTCATATCCGGTGCAACCTGCTCCTGCATCACAAACACCGGCACTTCTTCCGATTCCTCTTTCGAAAACAGTGAAAAAAATGCCCGCAATACCACCAGAAGTACATTTCCAACCCAAGACAATACATACGAAACCCATTTCACATTGGCCGTCAAAAATAATACTAATACTCCGGCGATGGTAAACAAAACTGTCTGCTTCATTCCGGATGAAAAGATCTCCTGTTCAGGCATCACGGCCGCACTGCTTTCATTCACAGATAGGAAACGCAGATAATTGTTCATAAAAAAGTTGATAAAATAACCACTTAAATACAAAATTGCCATTAACAGATAGTACCATTCCCATCCTCTTTTACATTGAAGATTTTCAATCAAAGTCAGAATCCCCATTGCACAGATTGCGACCAAAGGCGGTATCAAATTTTCACTGTTTTTTTTTGATTTAAGCCTGATTACTATTGACCATATAACATAAATCACCGTCAATGCAATCAAAATAATCCTTAACACGATATCTTCGGATAACAAAAGACCTGTTAAGTATACTGCTGCGACAGGCAAGACCATGTGAATTGCAAAAAACAAAAAGAAATTTCGGATGCTTTCCCGCACAAAAAATAACATTATCGGGACAATACCAAAGACAAACCAAAGCAGCAGATGTGTTCGTTCTTCTTTAAATAATCCCAATACCGTCATTACTGCAGTAATGATTATCCAATGATTCATTTGCGTAATGAGTAATGTTTGACATGTTTCGATCCATTTTCGTTTCATACTTACCTCTTTAATCGCAATAACTGCACATGTTTTCGCAAAGTTTCCGGTACCTCCGGCTCCGCGTACGTCCCATAAGGGTAAAACCAAGTATAATCAATGCCCTCGTCTTCACACTTCTCCAAAAGTTCCAGATAATCTTCATAACCATTTGGAGAAACAAACAAAGTAATCGTTCCCTTACTCTCATGAAGAACCGTCTCTTGAAACATCTTTACAAATGCTCCCGGTTTTTGCGCAGTATCGATTCTTGCCAATGCTTTTCCTATTACCTCCTGCTGACCGGCACCGGCACCACCTGCAATACTGACGGATTCTCCTGTCAGTATATCTTTCCCATTGGTATAGCATGCCACCTTGATGCCCTGTCTCAAGAAAAATATCGCAAGCCCCATGACCACCTGCATGGATGCCTCTACCCCTTCTTCTCTTTTTAATACACCATTATCCTCTATATTTAAAAAGATGCGAATCGTCTGCATTGCCGTATAGTTTTTCTGGTTTACTTTCAACGCGCCGGTTCTGGCAGTTGCTTTCCAATTGACACTGCGAATATCATCAAAGGGCTGATACTCCCGAATGCCTCGATATTCAAAAGGATCTTCCATAAGGTGCCTTTTAACAATAATCTCACCATTCAATTTTTGCAAAGACAATCTTAATTCTTCGCTTGCAAAAGGCCTCGGATATACATACAAGTAACAATCTGTGGTCATACTTTTGACCATCTCGCTTGTCAGAAAAAGATCTGAACCCACCAGATCAATATTCTTAATATGATAATATCCTCTCTTTTTCCCAACAAAAGGAAGCCTTCGGGTAATTCGTTCTCCGCCGCCTATTTGAAACACATCGTTGCGGTAATACTGATCCGTGGTTTTTGAACTAGGATCATCCGCAAACTCCAAATTTCTGGACGTCTGAAACTTTACCTTCAGCATACTTAAAGGAAGATATTTTCGATTTTCAATCACTTCCAGGATCTCTCCATCTTCTCCTTCCGTGATGCCCGACTGAACAAAGGAAACAGAAACCCTCAGTTTTTTATCCCATAGCTTTCCATACACTGCCCTCTGGATCAAGAACAGCAGAAAAGCAATGATACCAAATCCTAT
>SVJP01000192.1 GCA_015068925.1 Oscillospiraceae bacterium | reverse complement strand
ATTTTATACAATTTGAACAAAAATTGCAAGTATTTTTTTCACATTTAGCCTTAAAAAAAAACCAAAAAAACCATTTACTTTTTTAAAATTTTGTGTATAATAATATATAGGGGGTAATTTTGACTGCAATGACGTGACATCCGGACGTGATTTTTTGTCCAAGATAGAAAATCCTACAGAGGAGGAACCGTTATGCAAATTACAGACATCAGAATTCGTAAGCTGAATACTGAGGGCAAAATGAAGGCTGTAGTATCTGTTACCTTTGATGACGCATTTGTTGTACATGACATCAAGGTAATCGAAGGACAAGACAAGCTTTTTATTGCTATGCCGAGCCGTAAAACGCCGGATGGGGAATTTAAAGACATTGCTCATCCCATCAATGCACAGATGCGTGATATGTTGCAGGGCGTGATTTTGGAAAAGTATGAAGCAACTTTGGCTGAATCTGCGGAAGACGTAGCCGAGGAATAAATCGTTCTGACCAGAAAAGACACCGGAAAAATTCCTGTGTCTTTTTCACTTTATGCAGTATCACCGATAGATGATAAAAATTCATCAAGATTGTTGTTATTTTTTCATACTTGGCATTTTGGTAAATTTTTGGTATAATAATAGTGTGAACATGGATAGGAGTGTGAAACAACATGGATCATTTGAACGCAATCATTGTAACGACAGAAGAAGGACGGGAAATGTGTTCAAAATACACTAAGTTTCTTCATAAGATATGCGGTCGTCCCATGATTGAATGGGGGATCAGAACAGCGAAGGAGTTTGGCGCAGAAAAAGTGGTTGTTGTAACAACCTCGAATGAGGTGCAAGCTTTTTTGAAGGATAGGGTGGAAGTTGCTCTTGACATGGCACAGGCGATGGATTTGTTTTCCGAGGGTAATCTGTTGGTGTTAAACGGAGCAGTTCCCGGCATTACGGCAGATTGCTTGTCAAAGGCATACGGGTATCATCGTAACGAACAAGCAACTGTTACAGATTTGAAAGCAAACGACAAAACCGTTGCTCAATTTTTTGCGTTGGGAGAACAACGGGAAAAAGCGGTTTCCTTTTTTATTGAAGATGACGCTATCATAGAAATTTGCAATCGTGTGCAATTAGCGGCAGCGGAAAAGGCAATCTATAGCAGAACAATTTCACAGCTTCAATTAAGCGGTGTAACCATTTTTGATCCTGATACGACCTATATTTCACCCGATGTCTCCATTGGAATGGACACTGTTGTATTACCGGGATGTCACATTAGCGGTGATACGGTAATCGGAGAGGATTGTACCATTGGTCCTGATACCAATTTGGTTCAAATGAAAATTGGTAACAGCGTAACGATAAAATATACTGTTGGAATGGAAAGCTCTGTTGGGGATGGTACGACGGTTGGACCTTTTGCTTACATTCGTCCTAACAGTATTATTGGTACGAATGTGAAAATCGGTGATTTTGTGGAAATTAAAAATTCTGTGATTGACACAGGAACAAAAGTTTCCCATTTAACTTACGTTGGTGACAGTGATGTTGGTGCAGGCGTGAATTTTGGTTGCGGCACCGTGACGGTCAATTACGACGGAGTGCATAAACACAGAACAACCATCGGTGATAAAGCTTTTATTGGTTGCAATACCAATTTAGTGGCACCGGTGAAGGTGGCACCTGAAGCATTTATTGCTGCAGGCTCTACTATTACAGAAGACATACCGAATGATTGCCTTGCAATCGCTCGGGCAAGACAAACAAATATTCAAGGTTGGGTTTCCAATCGAAAGGAGAAAAATTCAAAGTGATACCACATAGCAGATCAATCAAGATTTTTTCGGCAAATTCCAATCCCTCGTTGGCGAAATCTGTCGCCAATATTGTAGGTGTTCCTTTGGGAACAGCAAAAGTTGGACGATTCAGCGACGGCGAAATTTATGTTAATATCGGAGAAACCGTCCGCGGATCGGATGTATTTATTGTTCAATCTACTTGCGAACCGGTAAATGACAATTTAATGGAGCTTTTAATTATGATTGATGCTTGCAGAAGAGCATCTGCCGGTAGAATCACAGCAGTAATTCCTTATTTTGGATATGCTCGTCAGGATAGAAAGGCAAAAGCAAGAGATCCGATTTCTGCAAAATTGGTTGCTGATTTGATTGCAACTGCAGGTGCAGACAGAGTGTTAACAATGGATTTGCATGCAAGTCAGATTCAAGGGTTCTTTAATGTTCCTGTGGATCATTTGCTTGGAATGCCGATTTTAGCACCCTATTACAATAAAAAGTTTATTGATGATAAAGAAAATTGTATTATTGTTTCTCCTGACTTGGGAAGTGTTACAAGAGCGAGAGGGTTTGCAGAACGTCTGGAGCTTCCTATGGCAATTATTGATAAGAGAAGAACCAAGATTAATGTTAGTGAAATTATGAACATCATTGGTGATGTGGCAGGTAAAAAAGCTATTTTGGTCGATGATATGATTGATACAGCAGGAACCATTTGTAATGCAGCTCATGCTTTGAAAGACAGAGGTGCTTCCAATGTATATGCATGCTGTACTCACGGTGTTTTGTCCGGTCCTGCTATTGAGCGGATTCAGGAATCTCCGATTGAAGAATTGGTTTGTCTGGACACTATTTGTTTACCAAAAGAAAAATGCATTGATAAAATCAAAACTCTTTCTGTAGCTCCTATTTTTGCAGAAGCAATCGAAAGAATTTATGAAGATTTGTCTGTCAGTACGTTGTTTGTATAAGCAGAACAGGAAACAATACACAATAATGATACCCCGTCTGATGTTCAGACGGGGTATGGTGTCGTAAAGACGTTTGTCGAAAAAGGAGGAAACGATTTGAAATTAATTGTGGGATTAGGAAATCCCGGCAGTAAATATGAAGATACCAGACATAACGTTGGTTTTTCGTATATTGATTGCTTGGCGAAAAAGCATTATATCAGAATGAAAAAGTTAGAATGCAGAGCGTTAACGGGTGTTGGCAGAATTTCCGGACACGAGGTCTTATTGGCAAAACCGCAGACGTTCATGAATTTAAGTGGAGAAAGTGTGCTGTCACTTTGTAAAAAATATCATTGTTCTCCGGCGGATGTGATTGTACTATATGATGATATCTCCCTTGAGTTGGGAAAATTGCGTATCCGTAAAAAGGTAAGTGCAGGTGGTCATAACGGAATTAAATCGATTATTTATCAGCTCCAATCGGATGAATTTCCACGATTAAAAATCGGCGTGGGGGCACCTGCTTATGAAAAGATGGATTTGGCTGACCATGTTTT
>SVJP01000191.1 GCA_015068925.1 Oscillospiraceae bacterium | reverse complement strand
TCCCTGACGGTTGCTTGCTTTTTGCCAAAATGAACACTTGCCGTACCCACGTACTGTCTGCGATTCATTTTGACAAAATATCCCTTCCTTTTTCCCAGTCTGCAGCGTGTCGATAGGTTTATCGACAGTCTGAAATCCCATAAAAATGGGATTTTTCTACATTTCATTCATCATTTTCAACTTGTAGCTATTTTTTATGATGGATACCCTTTTGCGTTTCGGATTTTTTTACATTGCCTTCTTTTTTCAAATGTTTTTATCCTTCTTCCTTCGTTTCCACAACCGTCATTCCGCGAGGAGGAATCCGATCGGTAAAGGTAGCTTCCTTTTTTGCAACACGGTATCCTTTGTATTTCAAAACAGAAACCGCTTCTTCCACATTTCCGCTACATTCAATGACAGGCAAATGATACCGATAGGTATCGTTTCTCAAAAAATAACGATATTGATTTTCACCGATTTGATGACGGGTGACATGAACCCCCTCGCCAACCGGTTTCAATCCTGCTCCCTTGGTTAAAATCTTCACCAAAGAAACAAAATACTCATTCGAGAAATGAGAATATTGTAAGGGACAGGTCCAATATCCCTTCATATCATCCTCCTTGTTTGTTGCTTGGGTGATATGACTCATATTCTGCAATTGCTTGATTTCTTCAAGCATTTCAGAGGTAGGCTCTATATTGCGAAACGCAATATGATAATGTGCCTGCACCGAAAAACCGTCCAATTCCACGGGAGTTTCGCTAAAAATCACCATAGGTGCCAAAGAATTTTCGATTGTTTGCTTTTCATCAGCAGATAACAGATGATAATTGAACACCAAAGCAGGGGTTTTGATTTTGTCTGCCTGAGAAACAGATGCGCCACATCCGATATCCAATCCGTTTAATAACAGACGATAGAAAAATTCACAGGAAGAATAGCTTCTGTTCTGAATATACTGTTTGATTTCTCCGTACAATCCTTGCTCAGAAAACAACACGGTGTATCCGCAAACCGATTGCAATGCTTCAAATTCCGCATCCTCCAGTTGTTTGTGAATCCATTGCCAATCCGATTTAGCCAGACCGTTACTCAAACAGAAGAAGGGGTTGTTTACACAACGCTGATATCCGTTCTCGTAATAAAAAGTATTCTTTCTGCGAATGATATTGGCAGATAATTCCATAGGGCTGTGACGAAGCACATCCCATTGCTCTGTTGTGTCTTTCACGGGAGTCAATGCCATCAAATTGGTGTTGGGCAAATAGGATTTCATCATCATCTGCATCAGCATAAATTTATAGTGATATCCTACTCGGTCCTCCTCTGTACTGTCATATCCTCCATTATCCCGTTTGGAATAAATGGGCATATTGGGTGATACATCCTCAAGCATAATTCCGTATGCCTTATCGCTTTGAATTTTTCCGTAATCAATGCCGTACCGATACAGCGCCTCAAAAGGATTGCAGGTCCAAGCCTGATTTAAAATCACAATTCCTTTTACGGTCTGATAAGCTTTCTCATAATAAGCCGCCCAGCGGTCAGACAAAAATGTTAAATATTCATAATAATAAGATTGAATAATTTCTTCCCGTCTTTTGGTGTATTCCGTTTCCTGCAAAGAAACTTGGGGAGAGTGTTTCAAAAACTGTTCTACGATATCATCCGAAAAGTCACCGCTTTGCACACTCTGACGGGCAGAAGAAATTCCGTCCGCCAGCTGAACCCCGTCAAATCCATAGTCTTCAATCACTCTGTTTACTTGAGAGAACAAGTAATCCTCATAATAGGTTCCGTCGTTAAAGCGCTTCAGCATATGTAACCCATAAAACTTGTCACCATTCGCCTTCAGGCTCCAAAGCTCGGGATGATTTTCGCAAAATTCTCCAACTGCCAATTCTCCGTTATCGTCCACATAATAAAACATATCAAAGAAAGCAAAGGTAACCTTTACCCCTCTTTTGTGCAGCTCTGCCACCAAGCCCTTCAACTCTGTATCCTTCCAGGGTTGACGGTCCCGTTCTTCCGAACAGGGAAGACCGTAGTAGGTACAGTCACAAGGACGAAGTGTTTTTCCCGTAACGCCATCGTGCAGATTTACAAAATCTACATCTGCAAACAAAAGGGAAATCCCCTCTATTTTCGAAGATGTGACATCAAAAAAATGACCCACTCCGTAATCGGGGGCTTCTCTGTCAAATCCAATCAGTTCAATCCAATACCAATTACTCAATTTTCATCACTTCCTTGACAATTTATTAAAATTATTATATAATAAAATCAGAAATATGTCAAGTGAAACGTTTGACTTCGTTTGGTATCATTTTTGCTTAAGGAGAATTTATGGAACACAATTTAACTTTATACGAAAAACCTTATTATAATACCACTGACTTTCCCATTCATTTTGGTTCATGGATCAGGGGCAGTAATTTTTCGGCTCATTGGCATGAACATATAGAGTTTTTGTTTTTTAAAACAGACGATTATGTTGTCACCAGCAACGGAATCAGCTATAAAACGAAGAAAAACGATATGATGATTTTTAACCCTTTTGATATCCATTCTTCCGAGGTTTTAAAAGATGAAACCCTCTTTTATGTCATTACAATCTATCCTGCATTTTTTGCTGATATTGATTTGAAAAATGTGATGTTTCAACCGCACATTCAAAACGACCCTGTTGTCAACCGGTATGTTGAAGAATTATATGTTGCATTTCAAAAAGAAACCGATGATTTCGGTATGGAAAAGAAAAGTATTGTCTGCCGCCTGCTCAGTCATCTGTTTCAACATTACAAAATCGAAGCTTTAACCGAAAATGAAATCCTTGCCCGGAAAAATCAAAGAAAAAAGATTGGAGAAATTCTGAAATATATTGCAAGGAACTATCACGAAAAATTGACAACCGCCTCTCTGGCAGAAGAATTTCACATGAACGAACAGTATTTATGCAAATTTTTCAAAAGAAAAACGGGAAAGTCTCCCACTCAGTATATCAATCATTACAGAATTGAAAAGGCAATTCTGTTTTTAGAAACAAGTGATTACAGCATGACGGAGATTGCTTTCAATGTCGGGTTTGATGACTCTAATTACTTTTCAAGAATTTTCAAAAAACATATCGGACAAACACCGAGGGAATATAAAAATAATTTTTCCAAACAATAAAAATGGGCAGACCAAGAAAAAGGAAGGGATATTTTGTCAAAATGAATCGCAGACAGTACGTGGGTACGGCAAGTGTTCATTTTGGCAAAAAGCAAGCAACCGCCTGGGAAATTCAATATTTTCCAGGCGGTT
>SVJP01000190.1 GCA_015068925.1 Oscillospiraceae bacterium | reverse complement strand
TATAAAAAGGCGTTGCAAGAAGCTGAATGATTTTTTGCTCTTAACTTGATATGAACTTGACATCAAAGAGGTTTGCATCTAAACCTTATGTGTCGCAATGCCGAATATTGACGAAAAAGGAGTAACATTATGAATTTATTTGTAAAAGCAAATCATTTCGATTTAAAATTTCTTTGGATGATTACTGTAATTGCAGATGTTGCTCTTATTATATTCGGAATACAAGATAATACACTTTATCTTTCTTTCGCAATAGCAAGCGGGCTTACCATTCTTGTGCTGGTGCTATGGCTATTTGCTAAAAATGAAGGTTTATTAATAGAAGACGATAAATTATGTTACAAGAGCTTGCGAAAGAAATATTATGAAATAAATCAGATAGCAGGATTGCATATTGTTAAAGATCAAATACCTCTTAAAAGATTTATCAGTATTGACGTAAAGAATAAATATAAAATAATTTATCTAAAAGATAGAGATTATGAAAAACGTAGTACAGATAATGGTTTTTGGGATTTTTGGATTCACCATTCAAAACATATTCTGTTTTTTACTGTTTATGACGAAAAAGTGATAGAATATTTTAATTCAAAAGGAATTTTAATTACCGGCACGAAACAATAATATAGTATCAACTGTTGTTGAACGAGGTGCAAGAATGAAAAAAGCAATCATCATCGGTTGCCCGGGAAGCGGAAAAAGTACGTTTGGACGAAGGCTCAAACAGATTACAGGGTTGCCGTTATATCATTTGGATATGATGTATTGGAACGAGGATAGAACCACCGTTTCCAAAGAAGTCTTTCTCAATCGGTTAAAAGCGGTAATGAATCAGCCCTCATGGATCATTGACGGCAATTATGGAAGCACCATGGAAATGCGTATGAAAGAGTGCGATACGGTTTTCTTTTTGGATTATCCCACCGACGTTTGTATAGAGGGGATTGAAGCAAGGAAAGGGAAACCCCGTTCTGATATGCCTTGGATCAATAACGACGGGACAGACAAGGATTTTGTTGCCTTTGTAAAAAATTACAATCGGGAAAGCAGACCGAAGGTGATGAATTTGCTGGAACGGTATGCTTCAAAAAATATCATTCTGTTTCGAACCAGAACAGAGTCGGAACAATATTTATTATTGTTGGAAAAAAAGGGAAAGGAGTAACAATATGAAACTATTATTTGCATCCGATTTATCCTTTTACTATATGAAGCCTGTACCCGATGAAGGGGAAGCGAAGAACATCATGTCCCAAACGGCAGAAATTTTCAAACAGGCGGATTACAGTATTGTAAATCTTGAAAATGTATTTGGTAATCCTGCCGATTACGAACCCATTCCCAAATCGGGGCCCAATCTGATAACGGATGATGGATATGTGAAATACTTGGAGGTGCTGCATCCTACTGCCGTGGGGATGGCAAACAATCATAGCCGTGATTACGGTGACGGTGCCATGTTCCATACCATGGAGATGCTGAAAACACGCGGATATCAGGTTTGCGGTGTGGGAGAAACGGTAGAAAAGGCGTATGAGCCTGCCGTGTTTGATAACGGGAAACTGAAGGTACATATCATTGCAGTCTGCGAAAACGAATTTGGTACCGCAACTGCACAATCAGCAGGAACGGCAGGGTATTCTCTGGCTCGTGTGACCGAGGCAATCAAAAAAGCATTGTTGGACGGTGCGGAGCCTATCATCTATTTCCATGGCGGAAACGAAGGAAATCCCTTCCCATCTCCTGAAAAGGTGGATTTGTACCGCCATTTTGCAGACCTTGGTGCAAGAGCGGTGATTGCAATGCATACCCATTGCCCACAGGGATATGAACTCTACAACGGATGTCCCATTATCTACAGCATGGGCAATTTCTTCTTCCCCTCAGAAAATGCAGGTACTCCTACCTGGAATGTGGGATATATGACCATGCTGGAATTAGACGAAGAAAAAGAGGAGGTGGAAATCATTCCTTACGTCTTTGATATGAATAGTCATACCTTGCTGGACGGGGAACGGAAGGAGCGGTTTATGGAGTATCTTGAAGAGCTTTCCAAACCTATTTCCGACCAAGATGAAATGTTAAAGCTGTTTGAAGCATGGTGCACGATTATGGGAATTGGCAGTTACTTAAAATACATCAATTTTCAGCAAGAAATGTATAACGATGTCAAAAAGGTAAGCCCTGTTAAAAATCTGTTATCCTGTGAGGCACATATTGAACTGATGAAGCATTCCCTCCGACTGATTTATGAAGGCAGAACGGAAGAAGCAAGAACATTAGTTCCTTATATTGAACAAATGCAAACTATTATTATTTAAAAAGGATGGTAACGAAGATGTATTTTGAAATTTCAGGTTTTTCTGATGAAATCAGCAAGTATGTGGACGAGCAATTTGCTCATTTGAACCGATTGGGGATTCGCTATTTTGAGCCTCGCCAAATTGACGAGAGCAATATTGCGGATTTGACCGATGAAAAGCTGGAAGAGTTGAAGCAGAAGATGGAGCAATACGGCATTTCTGTTTCCTCCATCGGTTCTCCTATCGGTAAAATTCAGATTACCGACCCTATGGAACCTCATTTGGACAAATTAAGACGGGTGATTCACATCGCCAAGGAATTGGGAACCCGTTATATTCGTGTGTTCAGCTTTTTTATGCCGAAAGGGGAAGACCCTTCTCTTTACCGCGAAGAGGTGATGAGACGGATGAAGCTGATGGTGGAAATGGCAGAGCAGGAGGATGTGGTTTTGCTCCATGAAAACGAAAAGGGAATTTACGGGGATGTGGCGCTTCGTTGCAAAGAAATTTTTGACGAAATTGATTCTCCTAATCTGAAGGGAGTATTTGACCCTGCCAATTTTGTGCAATGCGGTGATGTGACTTATCCTGATGGATTCCGTTTGCTGAAGGAACACATTGTATATATGCACATCAAGGATGCTCTTTGGGATGGTTCTGTTGTTCCTGCAGGCATGGGAGAAGGCCATTTTGAAGAAATTCTGACAGAGCTGGCAGAAGACGGATACGAAGGCTTTTTGAGTTTAGAGCCTCATCTCGGCTCCTTTGAAGGGTTGGCAAAATTAGAGCAGGAGGATACCATGCTCAAGCTTGAGAAAAGCGACAGCGGAAAGTTTACGCTTGCCTATGAAACATTGAAAAAATTAATTGACAAAGTATTATCCAAATAATACTTTCAGTCAGACCGTCGAAAAAGTCGGTCTACCGCAAGCACACAAAAGGAAAAGAGATTGAATTATGGATGTTTCATCTATAATAAAACCGTAAAAACCGCCTGG
>SVJP01000189.1 GCA_015068925.1 Oscillospiraceae bacterium | reverse complement strand
TATGGCAGCAGGGGTGAAAAAGGGAAGAAGGGTTAAGCTTTCTGAGAAGCGTACCTGAATGGCAAAATTCGCCAATCCAAGAGCGTTGGCCAGTAAAGTGAGCACAACATAAAGAGCAGCAATGACTGCTGCATGGACGATAAATAATACTTTCTTGTTCATTTTAGATTCTCCTGTAGTTTTGTTTTAGGTCAGGAAGGTTTCGAACTGACCGTGAATTTTTTGACTTTGTTATTATAACATAATTGATGGAAAAGACAATCAAAATTAGAAATTTTAGAACGATAGTTGGTTGACGATTCTCCGTACCTGTGTTACACTGATTCAAAGCATAAATTTCATATCAAGTTATCTGATTTATTCATAATCTTAATGACGTCTGAATGGGAACCGATGTTTCCTGAAATCCATGCTTTTATAATTCACATATTTTACAATTGAAAAAGCGGGAGAGGGTTTAAATATGTGTCAGGCGATAAAAGAAATGTTACAGGATGAGAGAGAAGAAGGACATGCGGAAGAAAGAATGGATAACATTAGAAAGATAATGAAAAATTTAAGCATAACAGTTGAACAGGCAATGGATATATTGGAAGTAGAAGGGGAAGAACGAAAAAAATATTTGGTTATGATGCAGGGATTTTAATCAATTAGAAGGCGTTGCAGACGTTTCCGTACCTGTATGCCGATGAAGGAGGCAAAGGCAATTTTTATAATATCTCCGGGTAAAAACGGTACTACCGCAGAAAACAATGCCTGAGAAAAAGTCATGGATGCCTGATAGGAAAGCCAAAGGGTGCCAAACAGATAGCAAACAACAGTGCCGAGAATCATGCCGGTGAGGCATGGAAGAATTCGGTTGGGGAATTTATCCGCAAAGGCACCGCAAATAAGGGCAAGCAGCAGATAACCCACCAGATAGCCCCCCGTAGGTCCAAACAGCTTTCCGGCACCACCTGTAAAACCGGAGAATACAGGCAGGCCCACAAAACCTAACAAAAGATAAATGGAAACACAAATCATACTGCGTTTCATTCCCAGCAATATGGCACAAAAATAAACAGCCAGCGTTCCCAGTGAGAAGGGAATGGGGCTGAATGGCAAAAAGATGGAAAAGGGTGCCATAATACATAGTATGGCGGTCATCAGGCCAATAAATGCCATTTGGCTTGTGTTTGTGGATTTCATAGAGGTAAGAGCCTTTCGCTGTGATAGAAAATCCCGAGGACAATGCGTCCCCGGGGTTTTAATTTCTTATTTGAATTCTCCATTTTTGTATCTTGCCACCGCGCGCTGAATTCTCTCGTTGGGATTCAGTAAATCACTGATGGAAGAATCGTGGTTCAAGGTATCAATGATATATGCAATGTATTTGCTCATATCACAGTTAACATACCATTTGCGCTGCAACAACTCAGGAGACTGATAAATAAGGTTGGTAGTAAGAACCTTGGTAATCAATCCCTGTTCGTATGCTTCATCAAATTTCTTCAAACCGCTTGTGAAAAGTCCAAAGGTAGAGAATACGAAAATTCGGTTTGCCTTACGTTTCTTCAATTCCGCAGCAACTTCTAACATACTTTCGCCGGAAGCAATCATATCATCAATAATAATCATATCCTTGCCTTCTACACTGGTGCCCAGGAATTCGTGTGCAACGATGGGATTACGTCCGTTTACAATCTGAGTGTAGTCACGTCTCTTGTAGAACATACCCATATCCAGTCCCAATACGTTGGCAACATAGATTGCACGGCTCATACCACCCTCATCGGGGCTGATAACCATCATATGATCGGAGTCGATCTGTAAATCCTTTACATTACGCAATAAGCCTTTAATAAACTGATATGCAGGCTGAACGGTCTCAAATCCGTGAAGAGGAATTGCGTTCTGTACTCTGGGGTCGTGAGCATCAAAGGTAATGATATTGTCAACACCCATGGAAACCAATTCCTGCAAAGCCAGTGCACAGTCAAGGGACTCTCTGGAGGTTCTCTTGTGCTGGCGGCTTTCATAAAGGAAAGGCATGATAACAGTAATACGGCGAGCCTTTCCGCCTACAGCAGCAATAATACGCTTCAAATCCTGATAATGGTCATCAGGAGACATATGATTGTCATGACCGAACATAGAGTAGGTCATGGAATGGTTCATTACATCCACCAAAAGATAGAGGTCACATCCACGAACAGATTCCAAAATCATTCCCTTTGCTTCGCCGGAGCCAAAACGGGGAACCTTGGTTTTTAAAAGGTAGGAGTCTCTCTGATAACCGGAGAAAGCAAGTGATTCCTTGTGCTCACTTTCACGCTCAGCTCTCCATTTTACCAAATATTTGTCCACCTGTTCTCCTAATATTTTGCATCCCTCAAGGGAGATAATACCTAAGGAGCCAACGGGAATTGATTCCAAGTTTCTTTTTTCTTCGCGGTTGCCCATGAAAATTTCCTCACTTTCTATGTGTTCATTGAATTGGCATTGCGTTTTTTCAGCATCCTGATATCGGGACCTGTTAATTTGCAGATTTGATAGTTGCTTGTAATTCTGGAAAATACCCTGTCTGAATAACGGTTCCGCAATTCCTCCAAACTCAGGTTGGTAGAAATAATTGTGGACTTACGTCTTAAGTGGCGTTCGTTCAGACAAGCAAAAAGCTGGGAAGAAACAAAGGAATTCGTCATTTCGGTTCCCAGATCATCAATAATGACCAAGTCACAATTGTATAGGTCATCATAAAAATCGTAAAGAGCTTCTTTGGAATGTGTGTCGTCATGATTGAAACAATAACGCCCAAGTGTTTCGAACAGTCCGAAAGAACTGAAATAAATAACGGAGTGTCCTTTTTGGAGTAATTCATTGGCTACACAGCCGGATAAGAAGCTTTTGCCAGTACCTACTGTACCATAAAAAAACAAATTGTGGTAGTCTTGTATGAAGTTTTGTACAAAATCCTTGCAAATATTCACGGCATTCTGGAACCGTTCCAGATTTTCCCCCTGATAATAGGCGTAGGAAAGTGTGGAAAAATTCTCGGCGGAGAGTATTTCCCGAATGTTGGATTGGTTGTACAAAAGTGCAATTTCCCGATTGTAAAAACAACGGCATTTCTGCTTTAAGCCGTTTTCTCCGGTGGTAAATCCGGTATCCTGACAGGCGGGACATTTATAAATAGGTTCCAAGTAGTCGGCAGGATAGCCGGCGGCAAGTAACAAATCCTGCTTTTGTTGTGAGATGTCCTGTAAAGAGGCACGGGCCTTTTGTAAGGCATCCTCGTTCCCCTCGATTACCAATTTGGCAAGGGAAACGGAAAGTGATGAAACG
>SVJP01000188.1 GCA_015068925.1 Oscillospiraceae bacterium | reverse complement strand
AGAAAACCTGTTTCAATGCGGGATTCACCCTTGATCAACGGCGTACTGGATCGAATACTCAATTGCTGATCACCAAATGTTGCTGATCGCTGAGTTAGAAGATTGACTGGATCACCCTCTTTTGTGACTTCCATCGCGTCCACTTCATCAGCATGAGTAATGGGAGCTGAACGACCTCGCAATGTGTTCGGAGATCCAGCCCATGAAAACATCAGCCACCCACCGGCGTATGAAATGATCCTGGAATTATGCACACCACTTCGGCCTCTCGGTTTGGCCAACTTTTCAAAAATGTCCGGATTGGCGTCAAGCATGGGTTTGAGTTTCGTTTCCCGAAACGTATTAACATCACCCTCTGTTGGTTGTGCAAAGATCTGTGATTTCGGTTCGTGATCAATGAAGTAACTGACAATGCATTGCATCACTGTGGTTTTTCCGGTTTGTGATGCCATCATCAGATCAACACGGCGAATACCAGGTTCTTTTACAACATTTAGCATGCCTTTCTGGTATGGTGCATTATCAAATCGGATAGGTCCTGGTATGGCATTACCCAGTGGAATGACGACATTTTTTTCCGCCCACTCGCTAGGAATAATGTCAGGCGGTGGAATCAGTGCCTGCATGGCACGTTTTGAAGCTTCTAATACGGATTGGCTGATTGGCATAAAAAAATCACGGCAAAAAACCTATTGTTTCTTACCGTGATTTATTGATCCACCTGTGGGATTTCGGATATTTATTTACACTTTTGTTTACTTTTTTATACGAATTTGTATATACATAGTTATCACTTTTTGTGTAAAATCAACTTCCACAAAAAATTTTTATCTTCTAATCATAATGTCTCTTATTAACTTATATAGTTACAAATCAGATAAGGATATGTATATACAGGAAAACGACGACAAATATGTTTTTTCTCCAAAAATAGAGGAAAAACTTTCAGGTCGTTCTATAAGTAAACGAGAAATAGATCAATGTTTCGCAAATAGAACCGGAAAATTTCTTATAGATGAAAGAGAGGAGCATAAAACACATCCGCCCTCTAACTGGTTTATTTCAGAAACAAATAAAGGAAGAGTCCTGAAAATTGTTTTTATTGTAAAAGACGAAAAAGTCCACATAAAAACAGCTTTTGAACCAAGTGATAGAGCTAAAAATGTATATGACAAATTAGCTTATAAATAAAAATGAAGGAAGAATAATGAAAAAGATCAAAGGAACGGAAGAAGCTTGGGAGACTGGTGAATTAGGTGAAGATTTGGATTTTGCAAAGGCAGTTGATGATGAAACTCAAAAACAAATTGAAAAAATAATTGGAATGCAATTAATTTCAATAAGACTGCCTGTAGACCTCATTGAAGATTTAAAAAAAATTGCAAGCTATCATGAAATTGGCTATCAACCTCTCATTAGAGATGTTCTCCAGCGATTTGCAACATCAGAAATCAGGGAAATTGCGCATAAATTAATAGATGCCCCCAAATCCGAAACTAAAAGTAGAGAAAAACCAAAAACTTCAAACAGAAAAAAAGCAGCATAAAAAAATACGGGATTGAATTGCAATCCCGTATCCTCTCACTTACACAATCTTTTAAATTGTGCCCAAAAATATTTTTATCAGCATTTCTATAATGCTAAGAATAAGATTAGTTCGATAAATTTGATCTGATCGTTTACGTATCGTGAAATATTGGATCTTTATAACTTTACAATAGTAAACAACTTTTCTCGTCAAGTTTTTTATTCGCTTTTTTCTTTTAAAAAACCTGACAATAGTCGCTTGATTTCTACTTTTGGTCATGAAAAAACCTCCGTCATAAACAAAAACAGGAAATCAAACCTTTATTGGATAATTCAAATCTCCCCCCCCCATAATGATTTGAACCACCAACTTTACAAAGATTTTTTGATGCAGGATGGGTAACCTGTAAAGTTATATGCTGTTCAAAATAACCTAATCACAATCTTCCTATTTAGGAGGGATTGTTCAATAGATCTTTTTGAAAGAATTGACTCTAGATAAGACTTCGGAATTTTTTGCATTCTTGGGTCTAATCTTCTGTTTGACTTAAAACCTCCTCATCTGCATTTTACTACAAACTTTTGGATTTTTAAGTAAATAACTAAAACATTACTTCAACCATACGATTTCTTGTACACATGGGGACAAGTTGTCCCCATGTAGTTACACCGTTTTACTTATCTGTGAATTTTTAATCTTTCGGTGAAGGCGATTGATGCAGGCTTTTGCCAAATCACTAATCACATCATCAGATTCCATGCATTCAGGATCGTTAATATAGTCAATGAAATTCCTTACGTTGCCAATGAACACATCATAGTCAATCAACTTCACGTGTAAATGACCATCATGGTTAAAACGAAGCATGAACCGCCTGTTACCTACAACCTGACGAATAACATCTTCCGGCTTTCCGTTTAATTGATATGAACCTGTTTTACGGATTGATGGCAGAACTTCACCAGCTAACCATTTCTGAAATGACAATGCCTTGGGTTTATCCGATCTGCCAAGTAGAAA
This sequence comes from Oscillospiraceae bacterium, assembly GCA_015068925.1. Lineage (GTDB taxonomy): Bacteria > Bacillota > Clostridia > HGM11514 > HGM11514 > SIG438. The sequence continues at coordinate 788 of SVJP01000188.1, read as the reverse complement.
ATACAAACCCTGTTCTGAAATGATTAGATGATTTTGCGATCCACCAAGGGTGTGAAACGGTTTCACACGAATCCATTCAGACGGAATATGTCCAAGAACTTTTGACGGTTTACTATGTTCCGAATATTCAAGTGCTTTCAGAATATCATTAGCAACAAACCAGATTTGCCCGTTTTCAATGATGGTTCGAATCGTATTTGTGTGAAAATCAAATTGAGATAATACGTTAGGCATGATGCCTCCTGTTTGTTTAGTATTGACCCACCAGAATGAGGGTGAGCAGGACTCAACTACCGCAAACAGACGGCTGGCATTATTCCCCGAAGGTCTTTTATTCTGCCTATCATCCCGCCCATAGAAAACTATAGACACAAAAAAATCCGCTATTCTGACGGGGCGGAGACCGCTGTTTGATTTAGTAGTGCGGTCATTATACATCCATACTCCATCAGAACAATATCTTTATTCTTCTTCTATCTCAGTTTGCGCAGCTACAGTTAAAGCCTGAACAATTTCATCTTTCAAAACATCTTTAAACCGTGCTTCTTCAGTTTCTCCAAGTAGCCTGGTAATTGCCCTTTGTGGAATGTTCATCATGTTGTTTCGGATGGTTCTCATGATGGCTTCAGTTGCTTTTTCAAAATCTTCAACTGGTGCCAGTTCTCCACGTTTTTTAGCCAGATCAATTTCAGCAGCTTCTGCCTGTGCCTTTGTCAGCCTTGCTTTTTGTTCCCGGTAATCTCCTCCTGATCCGGGAGGTGCCGCCCGTTCTCTCAGATAATTGATAT
>SVJP01000187.1 GCA_015068925.1 Oscillospiraceae bacterium | reverse complement strand
CGAGGCTCATATAAATTTGACATCTTTGAACAGTGATGACATTCCTGATGATGAGTTGCTTTCTAAAATAAATGAAATCGAAGCTCCAATTGTTGCAGAAAAAGACAACGCGTCTGCCCTTCTCAATTCAATTGTCTCTCAGTTAGAAGGTATTTATTGGGAGAAAGATACGACCGGAAAAATTATCACCAATGTGGAAATTGCCAATTCCTTGGAAGAGGAAATTGAAGAATTAAAAAAGAAAAATGAGTCTGATACCGAGTTGATACAATTAGGTCTTGCTGTAAATATTATTCATCATGAATTTGCAAATTCGGTTAAAGCGCTTCGTAATTCAATAAGAGTCTTGCAAGGCAAAGCTGCAATAGATAAAACTTTATTGGCGACCTATAATAATTTGAGTACAAATTTCAGCCACCTTGATCATTATCTTTCTTTGTTAACCCCATTTAGTCGCAGGATAAGAACTGAAAAGGAAGATATTGCAACAAATGACATATTTTTATTTATGCTTGACGTATTTAGTGGAAGACTGAGACGTCATAATATTGAATGTCGAAGAACGGGAAGATTTTCGCAGTCTAAAATATGTTCTTATAGATCGGTTATATATCCGGCATTTGCGAATCTTGTGGATAATGCAATTCATTGGTTAAAGCAAAGTGATAATGAAAATAAAATCATAAGACTTCATATTGATAGCGCGGGGAATATGTTTGTTTCGAATAATGGTCCCTGTGTTCCTTTGCAGGATCAAGAACGGATTTTTGACTTGGGATTTACGCGCAAACCGAACGGTCGCGGTATGGGGCTTACGATATCGCGCGAAGTTTTGAAGAATGCAGGTTATTCTTTGACAACATGTGGTCCTATAGATGAAGATATGACCGTTTCATTTAAAATTTCGCCAATTAGCACGGGAGAACAAAATGCCTGAAAATTTGAATACTGAGGAGCTTTCTCTGAGTGATTTGTCGCGCAAAATTGCAGAAAAATATATTTCTTCAGTTTTGCTGGTGGATGATAATATATCATATAATTCTCCACAAACGCAGTCAAGTGGTATCGCGGCTGAAAAGTTTATTGATGATTTTGCAGCTAAAAATATAAATGCATGTCTGTATCTTTGGAAAAATGAAAATCAAATTGACAATATTTTAAAGTTGGTCAGAAACAATGATGTTTCAATATTGGATTGGAAGATTGGAATCCAGAAACAAGTTGCAGAAGAAGATATGGATAAGGACTGTCCTGACGATGGGGAACGGGGGTTTTATACAAAAGAATTATTACAAAGACTTATTGATGAACAACCAGCAGTCCCGCGTTTGCTAATTATTTATACGGAAGAAATCAGTGAGGTTCAAAATTATCTGTAAAGTTTATCAGAAGAATATTCAGAATCAAATCTACCTGATGATTACACTTGGATTTCAAAATCCAAGTGTGTTAAGATTAGTTTGTATTTTAAAGAAGGCATAGAGGGTATACATAATGTCCCGGCGGAGAGAATCATAAAATATGAAAATTTACCTGCCGCAATTATCAAAAATTTTGCAGAAATGCATGAAGGAATACTTCCATTGGCTCTTTTACGTTCCTTAACTGTCATTCGAGAAAATACTGGTAGTTTGTTGAATACGTTTAATAATGATTTGGATCCTGCATTTGTTCTCCATCAAGCACTGTCTCCTAGTCCGGAAGATGCTGATAATCTCCTTGTGCAAACTATTGCCGATGCATTCTCATCTTTATATTTTTACCAGAACAAGCCAGCTTTAAAAACATGTAAGTTTGTTGATGCATGGGTTGATAAGCAATCTTTTCAGCAAAGTCAGCTAAGTATTGGGAAAAACAGTACCCAGGCAACATTTACTCTGAGTGCAGAAGAACGAAAAAAATGGTTGCGTGTTGGTTATCCACTATTTTTGCAAGATATGTATGAAACAACAAAAAATATAGAGGCATCTGAAGCTCAAAAAATAGTAGCGAACCTCGATCAAAAAAAGGCACTTTTCAATCCAATAAAAAAATGTTTTAGCCTCGATGGGGCAGATATGGATGTTGTGAATAAGAAATTTGCAATGTTAACTCATCATAAAAGTTTATTCTTCCCTTCGGATGAATATTTGCCATGTTTAATGCCAGGGTGTGTTATAAAATCTGAAGCTGAAGAGTATTTTGTTTGTATTCAGCAAGCATGTGACTGTTTAAGAATTCCTTCAAGTGGTAGAAAATTCCTTTTTTTGCCATTAGAAGAAAGTTCGCAAAATTTTGATATTGTTTTGAAAAATAATAATTCTGATGAAATGTTAACTTTGGCAGTAATACATAAAACATCCTATAATATTGAAACATTGGATTTTAAACCAGATGCTGGTGGTACGGTTATAAAAGCACAAAAAGAGAATCAAAAAATATATTTTAAAACAAAAGATGGCAAGAAGTATTTTTGGCTCTGTGATTTAAAAGAGGACTTTTACTTAAAAATTATTAATGAATATGCCCAGAAGTTGACGAGAGTTGGTATCGAGCAGTCAGAATGGCTGAGGCGATCGTAAAAACATTCACCGGCAGTTAGTCGTAAAATGGAAACTGAACTTTGTAATATGTGCATGATAACGGATGCGGAAGGGCGCGTTCTGGTGCAGGAACGTTTGCCCAAACCATCAAATCCGTGGTCGGGATTGACTTTTCCCGGGGGACACGTTGAGCCGGGGGAAACGGTGGTGGCTTCGGTTATCCGCGAGGTTCAGGAAGAGACTGGCTTGACCGTTTCCAATTTGCAGAACTGCGGATATATTCAGTGGTACAATCCGGTCAAACAGTCGCAATATTTTGTCTTCCTTTTTAAAACCAGCACCTTTTCTGGAGAACTGACCGGTTCCGCTGAAGGTAATGTCAAGTGGATGACCTTGGAAGAAATGCTTTCCGGGAAACTTGCTCCCAACATGACTAAATACCTCGCCGTATTCCAAAATGAAACCATCCCCCAGGCGTATGGGATTTCCGGTCAGAAATTATCTGTACTTGATGCAGATGGAATTTTTACCTCTATGGGGGAAGAATGAGTAGTGAAATCATAAAATTTGATGATCCCATTTTTTCAGTTTGGCGTGAAAATTATTTGTCGGGCTCTGCCGAACACAGATATTGCATTATTCAGGATTTTAAACGAGAAAAACAATTAAAAAACGACTATCAAGGCAGAGAAATTCTTGAATTGGTACAAAATGCCGATGACCAAAAGTCAGATTCTTTGGAAATCAAAGTTATTACTACAGACTCCGATCCCCGGATCATTATTACCAATAAAGGCATCAACACTATCCCGTTCAGCAGGGATGGATTT
>SVJP01000186.1 GCA_015068925.1 Oscillospiraceae bacterium | reverse complement strand
AGGACTGAATCCCTTATCGGTTGCAATTACAAACTTCTTACCTTCTTCGTTCTGAGCCACTTCTTCTCCGCCGCCACATGCTACAAAAGTGAAGCAAAGAACCAGCGCCATTGCAAAACATAATACTTTTTTCATTGTTTCTACCTCTTTCTTTTTAAGATTTTGAAATTATTATATCACAATATTGCAAAAATAGCAATATCTTTTTCAAAAAAAGTAAAAATTATTTTATTCTGCAGGATTTTTTCTTTTCCATTCAACAAAACCACTGCAAAAAGAATCAAAAGAACACCGAAAACACCCGAAATTCCTAACATCTCGTTGAACAAAGTCGCACCAAGAAGCGCTGCAACCATAGGCTCTATAAAGGCAAGAATCGCTGCCTTACCGGCAGCCATATTTTTCAGTCCTATGGTATATAAGGAAAAAGGCATTGCCGCAGTAATCAAGCCCAATCCCAAGCACCAAAAAAAAGTGCCGACAGAGCCTGCCTCAGTCAATTTCGCCACCATATCCCCTGCATTACAACAAAGCAAGGTTACCACCGCAGCAATGGAAAAAGAAATCGCAGTTATCGTCAAGGAAGAGTATTTTTTCAAAAGAATGGTTCCGAAAATGCTGTAGGATGCATAACTGATTCCTGAAAGCAATCCGAAAAAGATTCCCCAAAAACGTCCCTGTCCCATACCAACAACCAAAACACAACCTGCAAAAGCGGTTACCAAAGCAATCCCTTTCACCCATGTTATCTTTTCTCCAAATAACAAGCAAGAGCAGATTAACACAAAGAAGGGAGCAGTATAAAGCAAGATTGCCGCCATAGCCAAAGAACCCAATGTAATAGAAGAAAAATAACAAACACTCATGGCAAACACGCTGAAAATTCCAATCAGCAAAAACCAGCCAATGTCCTTTTTATCAATTTTTCTTCCGTCCTTTTTTTCAAGCAACAACGACAACAAAAACACAACTGCCGCAACCGTCAGACGAATGGCGGAGATTTGCAAAGAGGTCAACCCCATTGCATTGAAATGGCGAACAAAAATTCCCATTGTTCCCCATAAAATCCCTGCTCCCACAACCAACCAGGGAGCAATCGCTTCTTTTTTCATTCTGTTTACACTTCCGTAATTTCTTCAATATATTTTTTTGCGCCTTCTTTGAGCAGGTGACCTTCGACGGTTTTTGCTACCGCCTTCTCTGCCGCTTCCAGTAATTCATCAGGGGCATACAATTCCAAATTACCGCACAAAAATTCTCCCTCGCTGACATCCTCCAAATCCTCGGCAAAGATACGAAGATACCAATTCCCTGTTCTGTCAAACACCCCTGTTCTGGCACCGGGGTATGTTTGACCCATAGGCACCACATGAGAAAACATCGCCTGATAAAATTGATCACGACCCACAGTATAAGCTTCTTCCGTCACAGGAATGGCGCATTCTAAAAAATCAGGAGCAAAAATCAATTCTTCCTCCGCATCAACCGCTTGAAAACAACGGGTAATTGCTTTATAAATATCGCCAATAGGAATATGATAATTCAGTCTTAACACCTTCTGATGAAAGGGAGACTGATCATTTTTCACTCGTTCAAACATTGTATGGTACATGATTACACCCTCTGTTCATATTTCACACGTTTTCCCTGATAAAACTCTTCCCAACGGTCTTCCTCCATCGCCAGTCTGATTTGCTCCATCAGGTTGTTATAAAAATACAGATTATGCATGACGCAAAGTCGCATTGCAAGCATTTCCTTCGCTTTAAACAAATGACGAAGATAGGCTCTGGAATACTGACGACATACAGGGCAATCACAATGCTCATCAATGGGTCTGTCATCTGTTTCATATTTTGCATTTAACATATGCATAATTCCCTCTTCGGTAAACAAATGACCATGTCTTGCATTTCGGCTGGGCATGACACAATCAAAGAAATCCACACCTCTGTGTACTGCTTCCAAAATATTCACAGGGGTTCCCACGCCCATGAGATACCGTGGCTTGTCTTTCGGTGCATAAGGCATCACCGTTTCAATCATTTCGTACATCACAGGTGCCGGTTCTCCTACGGCAAGTCCGCCAATGGCAATTCCGTCCAACGGCACCTCCACCGTCCGTTTCATGGATTCTACACGCAGGTCAGCATAGGTTCCGCCCTGATTGATTCCAAACAGCATTTGTTTGGAGTTGATGGTATCCTCCAAAGAATTTAACCGATCCATCTCCGTCCTGCAACGATGCAACCAGCGAATGGTACGCTCCATGGATTGCTTGGTATAATCGTAAGGAGAGGGATTTTCCACACACTCATCAAACGCCATGGCAATAGTACTTGCCAGGTTAGACTGAATCTGCATACTTTCCTCAGGTCCCATAAAAATCCGACGACCGTCAATATGAGAAGCAAAGGTCACCCCTTCTTCTTTAATCTTACGGATTCCCGACAAGGAAAAGACCTGAAATCCGCCGCTGTCCGTTAAAATGGGCTTATCCCAATTCATAAATTTATGAAGACCGCCCATCTGCTTGACAATTTTGTCCCCCGGACGAAGATGCAGATGATAGGTATTGGAAAGCTCCACCTGACACTTTAATTCTTTTAAATCGGGAGCCGAAACTGCTCCCTTAATTGCTGCCAAGGTACCCACATTCATAAAAACGGGGGTCTGAATGGTGCCGTGCACCGTTTCCATCACACCCCGACGGGCATCTCCCATGGTTTTTAATACTTGAAAAGACATTTTTGTTTCCTCATTTCCAAACAGAACTTGGTTTTTGCTTTGACAAAAACCTTCCTTACTTCTTCCTTCTTCGCTATTCCCTGTTCATCCGCTATCGGATGAACATAGCATCACCAAAGCTGAAAAACCGATATTTTTCTTCTACTGCAATTTTATAAGCATTCAGCACATTTTCTCTTCCTGCAAACGCACTAACCAGCATCAAAAGAGTAGACTCGCTCAAATGAAAATTGGTAATTAAAGCATCAATTGTCTGAAATTCATATCCCGGATAAATAAAGATGCTGGTGCTGTCCGATTTTGCAACCAAGCCTTTTTCTTTATCCCAAGCAGATTCCAGAGTTCTGACAGAGGTGGTTCCCACTGCAATAACTCGTCTGCCCTCCTGCTTTGCACGGTTCACCGCTTGTGCCGTTTCCTCCGATACAGTATAAAATTCCGCATGCATGGGATGGTCTTCCACCCTCTCTGTCTTAACGGGACGGAAGGTTCCCAAGCCGACATGCAGGGTCACAAAATGAACCTCCACCCCCATGTGACGGATGTCATCCAGCAATTCATTGGTAAAATGAAGACCTGCGGTAGGTGCTGCTGCAGAGCCTTCGTGCTTGGAATACACTGTTTGATACCGTTCTCTGTCCTGCAGTTTTTCCTTAAT
>SVJP01000185.1 GCA_015068925.1 Oscillospiraceae bacterium | reverse complement strand
AGAAATGGTTTCTCCCCATGCCTTTGAAAGATTTTTCACAGTCTTATATTTGTTTTCAAGCCACTTGATGTATGCTTTTCTGTTTGGTTCGGAATAATCGTAAAATTGATTGTGATATCTTGCCTGATAGGGCCATTCTTCCGTACCGCCTGCTGCAATATGAATGCCGATAATTTTATCCTTCCATTTTGAACTGTTAAAATAATCAATTAACGCAAACAACGCTTCCGTCATATCCTTGCGCCATTTTTCAGAAGTAAAGCATTCTCTCTGTGGCTCTCCTCTGTAATCTCTGGCAACTTCATCCGGATTTGCTTCCTGCCACCATTTCGGAGGCTCTATGCATACTCTCGGAACCAGATATAATTCTTCATTTACATCACTGCAAATGATTTCAAGCAGTTCTTCAACAGGTGAAAAATCATACTCCCCGTAACCTTTAAAAAAGTTTTTATAGAAAGGGCGCAGCCCGCTTTCCATATTGATTCCTTCGTCTCCTGCATAAACGGGAAACATAATCGCCTTCATGCCGTTGTTCTTTGCATCTGTTACATTGTCGGTCATAATATTATATGAACCAAACATAGCAGGATAAACTGCTTTTCCGTCAACATCAAAGTATGTTTTGATTCCATCACTTTTTAATGTGCATTTCATAAAGAACACCTCTTTTGGTATTTTTCTTTTATTATACTGGCAGATGCTGTTTTTTTCAATGTATAATATAGCTGATTTTTGTATAAAACAACTATTATCTCTGCGAAAATTTCGAAAAAAGATTGAATCTGAAGAAAATGAGTGGTATAATAATACTCAAGGGAGTGAGAAAAATGAAAGAAGGATTTGAACTTGATATCACTGACATACAAATTATTGTTCATAAAAAAGAAAACGCAAATTTTGTTTTCAGGAATCCTGAAAGAGAATTTGACGGATTTATTATGATTACTTCCGGAAAGGGAACCGTCACAGACCCCGAAGGAGCACGGCATATGATTTCAAAAGGAGATATGATTATCGCAAATTTTGGAGATCGGTATATGCTTGAATTTGAAGAGCCTTGTTCCTATGTTACCAGCGGATTGACTCTGAATACAGATAAAACACTGCTTCCTTTTTTACATAAATGCAGTAAAAAAGAATATGATACCATATTGGATATCTGTGAAGTGTGGCAATCCCGTTCTTGGGATTCCTATACCAAATGCAGAATTAAGCTGATGAATCATTATCTGAACCTAATTCATATTGATTCTTCTTACATCAATGTGGATTCGGATATTAACAATGCCTTGAAGTATATTCACAAACATTTTAAAACGAATTTTTCAGGTGAAGAGGTGGCAAGCTTTTGTCATGTGTCTCTTTCCTATCTGCGAGGAAAATTTTTGAAACAGACAGGATATACCATTGTAGAATATCGGGATTCTCTGCGAATTGCGGCAGCAAAAGAAATGCTGAAAAGCGGATGCTTTACCGTGACCGAGATTGCCTCAGAGCTTGGATATTGTGATGTATATCATTTTTCCAAAGGGTTTTCAACCCACACGGGATTGTCACCTACAAAGTGGTTACACCGATTTAACGGATAGTGTTTTTTCCTAATTTAAGGTGTTTTTACGGAATTTTTGTAATCCGTCGGGGTCATGTTGGCAATTTTTTTAAATACGGTTGAAAAATAGTGGGGATTATCAAAGGCAAGCAAGTCTGAAATTTGGGTAAAATTATATCGTTCGTCCCGTATCAGCTTTTTCGCCTCTCGAATTTTATTCATGAGAATATATTCTAAAATGGTATAACCCGTAGCAGTTTTGAAAATCTTTGAAAGATACGTACGGGAATAATTTAAATTGATACAAATTTGGTCAACCGTAATTTTGTTATAGGTATGTTCTTCAATGATATGGATTACCCTGGAAACAAGGTGGTTTTCCATAATTTCCTTTGACGGGAAAATTCTCAGATTATGATGATCATTTTCGCTTCGGATGAGCATAATTAAAAATTGTTCCAGATAGGTTTTAATCATCTGTTGTCCGCCAATGGGCGGATTTTCTTTTAATTCCAGCTTAATATCCTTGGTAGCCATGGCATTAAAGGTGAGAGTATATTCTTCTACGATGGCAGAAATATATTTTTTTAATTTGGAAGGAACAGACATGATTTTATTTTTGAAAAACCGCATGGAATCAGAAGAACATACAAAGGAGATGACAAACACATTTGCAGGTGCTTCTTTATCGGTCTTTAATGTATGAAATTCATTGGGCTTATGAAAAATAACCTCTCCCTGTTTCAAGGAAATTTCTTTATTGTTTGCTTTTATTTTTACATTTCCCGCATCAATATATACCATTTCCCAGAAATCGTGACTTTCTCCATCATAATAAAAGTTTTTATCAAATTCATAATAGTGAATGGTTACAATTTTGGATATAGTAATTAAATTTGCAATCTTATGTTTTATATAATTCGATTTCAATTTTATCACCTTGTTTACAAAATTATACGTTTGGAGCACAAAAATAGATTCCTATTTTTGTTTTTTTATTATATCATAGAATTATCAAAAAAACAAGGAGGAATTTTTGTGAAAAAGGGAATTAGTATTTGGTCATTTGTCGAGACAGACTTGCGAAAATGCATGGAACTGGCAAAAGATGCAGGGTTTGATGGCATCGAGCTTGCACTTGATGAGCATGGTCCTGTATCAATGGATTCAACAAAAGAAGATGTTATGAAGGTTAAGGCAATGGCTCAAGAGGTTGGCATCGAGCTTTACAGTATTGCGTGCGGTCTTTACTGGACGTACAATTACACCTCTGCAAATGAGGAACATGTAACGTATGCAAAAGAGATTACCAAAAAGCAGTTAGAGGTTGCTTCATGGCTGGGTTGCGATACTATTTTGGTGGTACCTGGTGCAGTAGAGGTTGCCTTTGACCCGGGCGAGGTTGTGGAATACGATGTGGCTTATGCCCGTGCGTTGTCTGCCCTTCGCGAGCTTGCACCTGTGGCAGAAAGCTTGAAAGTAGCCATCGGTGTGGAAAATGTATGGAACAGATTTTTGCTTTCTCCTATGGAAATGGCAGACTTGATTGACAAAGTAGACAGCGAATATGTGGGTTCTTACTTTGATGTGGGAAATGTGTTATTTGCAGGTTATCCCGAGCATTGGATTAAGATTTTGAACAGCAGAATCAAGAAGGTTCACTTTAAGGATTACAGAAGAGCGGCAGGTGATTTGCACGGCTTTGTAGATTTGTTGGCAGGGGAAGTGAACTGGCCTGCTGTCATGGAACAATTGGAGAAGGTGAATTATGATGGATGGGTAACGGCAGAAATGCTGCCGCCTTATGCCCACTAACCGGAAACTATTATTTACAATACATCCAATGCGATGGATAAAATTTTAGGGAGGAAATAAAAATGATTAAAATTGGTCTTATCGGTTGCGGATTTATGGGAACCATGCATG
>SVJP01000010.1 GCA_015068925.1 Oscillospiraceae bacterium | reverse complement strand
CACTGCTGCCTCCCGTAGGAGTCTGGGCCGTGTCTCAGTCCCAATGTGGCCGTTCAACCTCTCAGTCCGGCTACTGATCGTCGACTTGGTGAGCCGTTACCTCACCAACTATCTAATCAGACGCGAGTCCATCCTTCAGCGATAAATCTTTGATAGCAAAATCATGCGGTTTCACTATGTTATGCGGTATTAGCACACCTTTCGATGTGTTATCCCCCTCTCAAGGGCAGGTTACTCACGCGTTACTCACCCGTCTGCCACTAAGCATTCCTATCCTTTGGCCGAAGCCGCGGTCAAGGGTGCTCCGTTCGACTTGCATGTGTTAGGCACGCCGCCAGCGTTCGTCCTGAGCCAGGATCAAACTCTCAATAAAAATATTGAGTGAAACGATTCACAACCGTTTCATAAATTCTTGCTCATTCTTAACCTGTACGTTGTTTGTTACTGGTTAATTTCTCTTTATGCAATCTCTTGCATGGAATTAACGTGAACTAATTGTCATTATGCTGTTTAGTTTTCAATGTCCGCTCGCTTGCCTCTTTCCGAGACAGCTTATTTATTATATCACACTTCCCAGAGCTTGTCAATACTTTTTTTAAATTTTTTTCAAAAAAATTTTTTCCAAAAGAAACAAAACTCGGAACGTGTTAATTATTATAGCACACCGAGTTTTGTTTGTCAAGGATTTTTTTTAAAAATTTTTATTTTCTTTGAAAAAAGAATTGTTATAGGCAGAATCCGTATAAATCAGACTAAAAATTCTCAAGAAATACCGATATCCATTCATCAGCAATCAACTGATGACCGGATAAAGACGGATGGATTCCGTCCCACAGCCAATATTCCGGATTTCCTTTTTCGCAAAGTGCTGTAAATTTATCCTGCAATGCCACAAAGGGAATGCCTTGCTCCTCTGCTACTTCCCTGACCGCCTGACGAACAGGAGGAAGCATATCTCCAATGTGAGTTTCGTCATCCTTTCTTGACCCTGCAGGATAAAAGGTAGGTTCGCAGATCATAAACTTGACATCAGGCAGAAAGCTTCTGATTTCATGAATCATATTATGATACAATTTTTTGAATCGTTGTACATCCACATCAAGACCCCAGACAGAGTAAAATCCGCAATCATTAATTCCTACAAATATACTCACCAAATCAGGCTTTTCCAAAACCACATCTCGTTCCAATCTTGCATACAGTTCAGACAAACGGTCTCCGCCGATTCCCTTATTGCAAAAAGTATAATTTTTTTCAGGATATTCCTTCCCTAATTTTGCATGAATCAAGGATGCATATCCTTGTCCCATATGATTACTGGGAGTGGCATTCGGGGTTTTGTTCCGATCCGCATCTGTAATAGAATCTCCAAAAAACAATATTTTCATTTGTATGACCTCCACATTTTATGTTACCATCTATTATATCACTATTTCTTTTAAATGTAAAGTTATTTTAAAACGAGACAGAGAGATTTTGCAAACACCAACGCTCCTTCTTTTGCTTCTTCAAGTGAATTTCCGCTTGCAGCCACCTCCACAATCAACATACCGGGCGCTAAATGCTGATTAAATCGTTCTTTCCTAATATTTAACGGTCGTGACAACCCCGGAGCCACTCTATCCATCGCCTGTTGAATTCTCAAGGCGAATGCCAGATTTGTTTCCCAGGTCGGATGTTCCAATCCGCCTTCATTGGTTCCTACAACCAACATAATCTGACCTATTTGTTTTCCGTTGATTTCCGAAATTACTCTCAGGCTTTTTCCATCCTCCAAGACTGCTGCATCCCGATGAACATCCAGAACAATCTGAATGGACGGGTGTTTTTTCAACTGTTGCTCCACCGTTTCCGCACAACGAGAGTAGGATCCGTTATAATCATCATCATGCACGGTTTTATCATGAATCACTTTGATTCCCTGTTCTGTTAAATAAGAAGCAATAACTTCGCCCGTTGCAATTACATTCCGTTGAGAATCGGAGGTTCGTTCTTCAGGAAAATAGCCTTCTGAGGTATGAGTATGTACAATTAATACCTGAGGGTTAGACGTTGACTCTATGGGCAAAAAAGGCAAGGACATTGTTTGCAATGCTGACAAATTCGGTTGAAAAGAAGTCTGATTTCTTAATACAGGCTCTGTTTTTGATACCGCTGCCGGAACTGATTCCGGAATAACGGGCACAGGAGAGGGTGTCAATTCTTTTCGTTCTGTCGACTCCAACGCAAACAAAACATTACTCATTCGAAACAACATCCGAGAAAAAGAATATTCTTCATTTTTTAAAAAATATTGATTCAGTATCCCCTTTGTTTGTTCTGTGGTCAAATTCCAATGATTTCTACCAAAAAAACAAACCGACAATCCGATTACCACAATCCAAACCATGATTTTTGTCCACTTCATCCTTGTACACCTCTTTCAATTCAGTGTATGCGGACAAATTATTTTTGAGAATTGTTTTTTTATTATTTACAATCCGACTAAAATCAGTTATAATAGAAGGTAGAGTATTGATGGGAGGTTTCAGATTTGAACTTGGCGCAATATGAAAATACTTTTGCAGAAGTAAATCATCAGTTTGGCGGACAGGGTGTGTTGCGTCATGTAAAACTGAACTTTACAACAAAAAAGTTTTTTGAAGAATTTAAATATCAAATTCATTCCAACCGTTGGGGAGAAGTAGCATTCGGTGTGGAACGAAAAAACAAAAAGTTGATTGTGATCCGTTCCCAGGGTTATCCAAAGGGAATTTACCGTATTCCCACAGGAGGAATTCAATTTGACGAAACGGTTTCCCATGCATTACATCGGGAAATCAAAGAAGAGTTGGGCTTAACGGTTGATACCCCTCGTTTTATGGGTGCTATTTATTATGAAGTTATTTATAAGGAAGAAAAATTAGAATTCATTTCTTTTGTCTTCCATTTAAAAGAAATCAGCGGAACTATTTTAGAAGATGCAACAGAACAGGAAATTGGTGAATATCTGGAAGCAGATAAAGAAACGCTGGCCAAAATTTGCCTGAACATGGAACAACATTGCGGTTCCTGGCAGGATTGGTGCCAATTCCGATTGCAAACCACATCCTTTTTATTACCATATTTATAATTAAGGAGGTATATGATGAAAAAAATTATTCCAATTACCCTTGCGGCAATTTTAGCAATTGTTTTCGTTGCTTCTGCCTGTGTATTATTGTTTACCTGTTACATACAAAGAACCGTGGCATACGGCGTTTCTCTTTCCGCACTTCCTTTGGAAGAAAAAACCTTAGACCGTGCCAAGGAATTTGTTATGCAGGAAACAGAAGGAATTACAAAAAAAACGATTACGGTTTCTTACAACAATGTAGAAATTTCTTTTAAGTTAGAAGATATTGGTGCAAAAATTGATTGGGAAGACGGTGTGGCACAGTGCTACTTATTGGGCAAAACGGGAAATGTCTTTGTTCGTTGTAAGGATATTCTGGTAGCCAGATTAAAAGGAACAACCCTGTATCCCAATGTTTCTTACAACGAAAAGGCTTTGCTCGAAAAGATCAGCCCTTTGCAAAAACGAATAAAAACACCTATTAAAGAAGCTACCGTGGCACAGGTTGGAAATTCGATTATTGTAACTTCAGGAGAAAAAGGTGACGTGTTTGATTTGGACCAACTGCTCCGAAATGCTTTGGATGCTCTTTTGACAGAACAAACCGACCCTATCGCATTAACCACCAAAACACAAAAACCATCTCCTGTTTCTGTGGAAGCATTGGCAGATCAATTTTTCAAAGATCCGGTCAATGCACAATATTCCACCGAAAACGATGAAATCCATATTATTCCTGATGAAGATGGCGTTTCCTTTGATAAGGATGCGGCCAAAAAAATCTTAAAGGAAAAGCAAAGAATTTATGAAATTCCATTGATTTATACAAAGGCAAGTGTTTCCTATGCTGACCTTGATACCAATATTTTAAAGGACACCATTGCAACCTACACCACCTCGTACGGCTCCGGTGACGAAGGACGGAATTACAATGTAGAGCTGGCGGCGGAACGTTTGAACGGGATTATTGTTCAAGCAGGGGAAACCTTTTCCTTTATTGAAAAAATCGGAGATGGTTCAAAAGAACGGGGATTTAAAAATGCAAATGTATATTCCCGTGCTAAAGTGGTTCAAGAACCGGGTGGCGGACTTTGTCAGGCGGCATCTACTTTGTATTCTGCCGTACTGTATGCAAATTTGGAAATTGTTACCAGAACTGCTCATACCCTGCCTGTCACCTATATTCCTGCAGGACAGGATGTTACCATCTCTTCCGAAATTGATTTTCAGTTTAAAAATAACCAGTTATTTCCCATTCGGATTCTGGCAAGTACCAACGGCAGTACCTTAACCATTACTTTGCAAGGCACCGTTGCCAACCCGGGTCAGACTGTCACCATCAGCAATAGTGTTACCGAAACCATTCCCTATCACAGCAAAACTGTAATTTCGGATGAATTGGAACCGGGAAAACAGGAAGTGATTCAACACGGAACAGACGGTAGTGTGGTAACCACCTATCGTATTATTACCGAAAACGGCGAAACGGTAAAAAGTGATTTGGTTTCCACCAGCCGTTATGAACCAATTCCAAAGGTAATTCGAGAAGGCATCGAAGGAAATCGGCAAAGCACCGAAGAAGCATCCGAGCAAGAAGAATAAATTAAAAAGGAGCTGCACATATGTTCAAACAGGCACAGTGGATTTGGCCCGATTCTGATTTTAACGAAAATGAATACGGAGAATTTTATCAGCAGTTTTCTTGGAAACAAGAAAAAACGACCCTTTCCATTTCCGTACGGGGCGACTATACCCTGTTTGTAAACGGTATGTTTGCCGCAAGCAATCAGTATGCTGATTTTGAGCACTACAAAATTTATGACGACATTGACCTAACTCCTTATCTGAAGGAGGGAGAAAATACTCTTTGCATCATTGTGTGGTATTTCGGAGCATCAGGAATGAGATATCTTACTCCCAAGCCGGGACTCCTTTATGAAATCAAAAGCCAAGGAGGAATTCTTGCTTACAGCTCGGAAAAAACACTCTCCAGAAAAAGTCTTACTTATCACAACGGTCTGACCAAGAAAATTTCTCCTCAGTTGGGATACAGTTTTTCCTATGATGCTACCAAAGAGGATGCATGGTTACAGGGTGATTTTTGCGGTTTTACTTTTTCTGCTATTATTTCAGAAAAGAAACCTCTTCTTCCCCGACCCATTCAAAAGCATCAGATTCTTCCTTTCGTCACAGGAAAGGTTCTCCGAACAGAGCCTACCCTTCTGATTGATTTGGGCGAAGAAATGGTGGGACTTTGTTCCTTCTCGCTTTTTTCAAAGGAAGAGCAAACCATTACCGTAGGATACGGAGAATTGTTAGACCATGGGCATGTAAAACGAATCTTGCCCGGGCGCGATTTCAGCTTTTGCTACAAAACAAAGATAGGTCAAAACGAATATACCAATCATATGTTTCGTCTTGCCTGCCGATATCTTGAAATTGAATATGAAAAACCCCTGACTCTTGACTTTATGGGATTGTTGCCTCAGGTTTACCCTGTCAAGGAAGAGCCGTGGCGTCCTGACAATGAGTTGGACAAGGAAATTTATGAAATTTGCCTGAATACCTTAACCCTTTGTATGATGGAGCATTATGTAGATTGCCCCTGGCGAGAACAATGTCTGTACGCTTTTGACTCCCGAAATCAGATGCTTGTGGGATATAGAGCTTTTTCTGACAAAAACAAGACTTATGCAAGAAGTAATCTTTTGTTAATGAGTAAAGACAATCGGGAAGACCGCTTATTGTCCATCTGTTTTCCCAGCGGGGAAGATTTGACCATCCCCTCCTTTTCTCTTTATTACATTGTGGCAATCAAGGAATATTTGCAATACTGCGGAGATTGCTCTCTTGCACAAGAAGTATTTTCTAAATTAGAATCGATTCTCACAGCATTTACAGAAAATATGGAGGATGGCTTGGTTTGTAAATTCCCCGGTAGCAATCATTGGAATTTTTATGACTGGTCTCCTTATGCAAGCAGCTCTTTGAAGGAATCGGAACAAAAGGTGCCTGATATGCTGATTAACTGCATTAGTGTGATTGCACTGGAGGCTTTTGCTGAAATTTGCGAAAAGCTTGGAAAGGAAAATCGGTTCGACGGCCTTGCAAAGCAAATCCGAAACCGAATCAAAGAATGCTTTTATCATGAAGAAACAGGTTTGTTCTTTATTTCTGTCAAAAATGAACAACCCACAGAACTTGCCAACAGTCTTGCCATTTTGGCAGATGTTGCACCAGATAAAGAAGCACTTTGTGAAAAACTGATATCGAAAACTTTGGTTCCCTGCTCTTTGAGTATGAAGTGTTTTAAATATGATGCTCTCATCAAGGTCAATCAGGAAAAATATAAAGCCGTAATTTTAGAAGAAATCAGAACTACTTATAACACCATGCTTGATGCAGGCTCTACCACCGTTTGGGAAACAGCGGAAGGACACACCGCCTTTCACAATGCAGGAAGTCTTTGTCACGGCTGGAGTGCAATTCCCATTTACTATTATCATAAGTTAAGCAAATGAAAAATACCGAATGCCCTCATTGGCATTCGGTCAGCCTGTCGATAAACCTATCGACAGGCTGGCAGACCAAGAAAAAGGAAGGGATATTTTGTCAAAATGAATCGCAGACAGTACGTGGGTACGGCAAGTGTTCATTTTGGCAAAAAGCAAGTAACCGTCTGGGAAATTTAATATTTTCCAGGCGGTTTTTTACGGTTTTATTATAGATGAAACATCCATAATTCAATCTTTTTTCCTTTTGTGTGCTTGCGGTAGACCGACTTTTTCGACGGTCAGACCGAATGCCCTCATTGGCATTCGGTATTCCTTTTTACCGGATCATTCTTCGATTTTTGCTTTTTTCATCATAACTGATTTTAGTTTTTCCATGGTTTCCTCATCAAATTTAGGAGTCCTGTCATAATAATAAATTCCGTTTTGTTCCTGCTCAATATCATAAAGCTGAGTATAGCAAAGCCCTATCATATATGGATTTGATAAAAGGATCTCTGTCAATTGACAATATCTGTCCACAAATTCCTCTAAGGTTTGGGGTGCCTCTCCGTATCCCCACCCATTTTCACAATTAGGCGGCCATTTAATACCACCATACTCACTCATAAAAATCGGTTCTCCGAAATAAGGCTGAACATTCCCTTCTCTTCTTTGAATCTGGTCATTTACAATTCCCTTGTCAATCTCCGCATAATTCTGCGCAAATTGTTCCGGATTCTGTTCATAATCGTGAATATCATAAATTTCTTTTTTTACAAGATGATAATTACCGCTTGTATCAATACAAGGTCTTGTTTTATCGTAAAGCTTTGTCACCCGATACACACCTTCAATTAAACGGCTGTCACATTCTTGTTCTTTATAGCCCCACGTTTCATTAAACGGACACCAACCAATCACAGCAGGACTATTAAAATCACGCTCAATAATCTCCATCCATTCACAGAGGAAATTCATCTATGAAATTCCATTGGTATAATCCATTCTCCAATTGGCATGCTCGCCCCACACAAGGTATCCTTCTTTATCGCAATGATAAAGAAACCGTTTTTCAAATACTTTCTGATGGAGTCTTGCTCCTTGAAAACCGACCTTTTTCGCAAGAAGAATGTCACGCTTTAACTCCTCATCGCTTTTGGCAGTATAAATTCCGTCAGGATAAAAACCCTGATCCAACACCATCCGAAGAAAAACCGGTTTTTTATTCAGCAAAAACTTATTTTGGTCAATTGCCACTTCTCTCATACCAAAATAGCTAATTACAACATCTTCCCCAAATCGAATTTCCAAATCATAAAGTCTGCCATGTCCAATTTCCCATAAATGGAGCTCGGAAAGAATAATTTGTACACAAAAACTTCCATCGGCAAAAAGAGTCACACTTCCCGTAGGACGTCCTTCATAAGAAGAAACCAATTCCAATTCACCGCTGCCTTCCACCTCTCCTGTCACTGTCAGGGTTTTATTTGTAATATCAGGGTAGTATTTGCAGGATTTCACATAAGTCTTAGGCACAAATTCCAGCCATACTGTCTGCCAAATTCCAGTCGTTCTTGTATACATGCAACCATAAGAATGATACTTATTACTTTGCTTTCCGGAAGGTTGCAAACCGCTTCTGACCTCATCCTCCGCAATAATAAAAATAACATTTTCTCCAACAGTTACAAAGCTTGTAATATCAACAGAAAAAGAAGAATATCCTCCGATATGTTCTCCTGCCGGATTTCCGTTAATGTAAATAAAGCTATGATAATCAACAGCACCGAAATGTAAAAACACATTCCCCATCAATTCCTTTTCTGATAAAGTAATTGACTTTTTGTAGCATACAGCCGGAATAAAATCAGTAAATTTTGGCCGAGCAAGATCACTTTCCGGGCAAAAAGGTACCGTTATTTTTTTGGAAAGTACTCCTTTTCGATACACTTCTTGTTCTCTTAAACTTTTATTCAAATCAAAATCAAAGTCCCATTCTCCGTTTAAGTTTCTCCAATGTACTCTTTCCCATTGCGGATTGGGATGTTCCGGTCTAGGAATCGACATAATACCACCTCACTTTTTTTCTTTTATTATAAACCTTTTGAAATGGATTTTCAATGATAATATGTGCTAATAATTGACATTTTGTTTTATTTTTAGTAAAATAAGAATGGAGGTGATTATAAATGATTTTTTTCCATGTGTTCCGAACAAAACATAACGGCACAGAACATTCCGATTTTAAATTAAACCGTCCAAAAGGAACCAATGATTTTCTTCTGATTCATTTTAAGGTTCCTGTTATCTTTACTCTTTTTCAAAACACTCAAAGAATTCCTGCAAACACCTGCATTCTTCTTTCTCCCGAAATACCCCATGCATTTTATCCGGACAACTGCGAGCTTGTTCACGATTGGATTCATTTTATGCCCTCTGATTTGGAGTTGTTTCAACGGTTAAACCTGAAAATCAACACATTTTTCACCATTGATGATCCCAATTTTATTACCGTATCATTGAAAAAATGTGAATTTGAGTTAATTAATAAGAATGAATATTACAAGGAATTGATTTCTTCAGAAGTATACAGCATGTTAATCAAATTAAAACGACAGCAAAACGGAACTGTCATTGGTTGTCATGCTGAGGCCTTCAAAAATTTAAGAATGGCAATTTACCGAAACCCGGAACAATATGAAACAACCGTTGATATGGCAAAATTTGTTTGTTTAAGTCGTTCCCGCTTTTCCAACCTGTACTCAGATTTTTTTGGAGTATCACCGCAAAAAGACCATATTAATGCAAAAATTTCCAAAGCAAAGTATCTGCTGTCCATCGACACTCTTTCCATACAAGAAATATCGGAAGCATGTGGATATCATAATGTGTATCACTTTATCAGACAATTTCGCGACACCACAGGCACCACCCCGGGGAAATACAGAAACAATCATTAACATCAATTTAAGATATCTCAAACAAAAATCAGTCCGATTTATGTACAAAATCGTTGGTTTTGTGAATTGACATTTTAATGAAAAAGGAGTAAAATAGATGCTGTGTGTATTTTTAAACAAAGGATGATAAACTATGAACAATCAAAAAGAAAATAAAATGGGCGTCATGCCCATTAACAAGTTACTTCTCTCCATGTCGGTGCCTATGATGATTTCCATGCTGGTACAGGCACTTTACAATGTGGTAGATTCCATTTTTGTGGCGCAGATTAACGAAGCAGCGTTAACCGCAGTTTCCCTTGCATTCCCCATGCAGAATCTGATGATTGCTCTTGCAGTGGGGATGGGCGTTGGGGTCAATGCCAATTTATCCCGATTTTTGGGACAAAAGGATTTCAAATCGGTCAACAAAACCGCAGGAAACGGAATTGTAATCTGTCTGATCAGTTATCTTTTATTTTTGCTGCTGGGCTTCACGGTTACCCAAACCTTTTTCGTGGCACAGGCAGGTCCAAATGAAACACAAATTATTGAATACGGTGTTTCCTATCTGACCATTTGCTGCGTTTGTTCCTTTGGTTGTTTTTTGCAGGTCATGTTAGAACGTTTGCTGCAATCCACAGGAAAAACCATGTACACCATGCTCGCTCAAGGAACAGGTGCCATCGTAAATATTATTTTAGACCCGATTCTCATTTTTGGTCTGTTCGGATTCCCGCGCATGGAAGTAGCAGGTGCTGCCCTTGCCACCGTTGCGGGTCAAATTGCAGGAGCCGCCTTAGCCCTTATCTTTAATGTGAAGTGCAACAAAGAAATCAGGGTTTCATTCCGTGACTTTATCCCCTGTCGTCATATTTTCGGAAAAATTTTTTCCGTGGGAATCCCTTCCACTCTGATGGCGGCAATGGGGTCTGTCATGACCTTTGCCATGAATAAAATTCTGGTTGCGTTTTCCACCACCGCTGTTGCGGTATTTGGTGTTTATTTCAAGCTTCAGAGCTTTATCTTCATGCCTGTCTTCGGACTGAACAACGGCATGGTTCCCATTGTTTCTTATAATTACGGTGCTCAAAAAAAATCAAGAATTACAAAAACCATTTTATACAGTGTGTTCTATGCGGCAGGAATTATGACCATTGGTCTTTTGATTTTCCAGATTTTCCCTGAATTATTGCTCAATCTCTTTGATGCTTCCGAAGACATGATTGCCATTGGTGTTCCTGCTCTTCGAACCATCAGTACATGCTTTCTTTTCGCCAGTGTCAGCATTGTCTTTATTTCTGTGTTTCAAGCTATGGGAAGCGGTGTATTCAGTATGTTTATTTCCTTTACAAGACAGTTGATTTTCCTGGTACCTTGCGCTTTTTTACTTTCCAAAACAAGAAATGTGAATCTGGTTTGGCTGTCTTTCCCAATTGCCGAATGCGGCGCAATTATCCTCAGCACTCTCGGCTATCGTTCTTTGTACCGTCGAGTAATTGCACCGTTAGGAGACAGCGAATAAAGATTGCCATTTGATCATACAATACATTGGGAGTGTGATCAAAATGTCAAAACCAAAAAAACCAAAAAATGTGCAACCCTATGAGACCTATGCCCTTTCTGAAGATTATCAAAGAGACAAACGAACCAATGTGTCAATCCCTTCTCAGGAAAATGTAGAAGAGGCAAAGGAATTTGCAGATCAAAACAAAAAATAAAAGAATTCAAAAAGGTTGTAAGCTGTCGATCAACCGATCGGCAGTTTACAACCTTTTTCCTATCCCCTAAAAAGATAGGCAATTTCTAATATCTTGGTTCGCAGGTCAAATGAATTCCCAGTCGACGGAATACCTTTTCATCTACAGGGGACAAAATCACAGAGGAATGCACCTCGCATCCCCGTAGTTTGTTTAATTGTTGCATCGCAAGCTCTGCCTTTTCATCGGAAGAAGCGCAAATGGAAAGTGCAATCAATGCTTCGTCGGTATGCAGACGAGGATTTCTGTTGCCCAAATGATCTGTTTTCAAATGCTGAATGGGTTCAATTACAGTAGGCGAAATCATATGAAGCTCATCCTCCAAGCCTGCTAAAACCTTTAATGCATTTAACAAAAGCGCCGCAGATGCTCCCAACAGTTCTGTGGTTTTTCCCGTAACAATAGTACCATCGGGCAGCTCAATCGCCACAGCAGGAGCTCCCGTAATTGCCGCCTTTTGCAATGCAGGACCGATGACTTTGCGGTCATTTACCGTGATTCCTGCTTTTTTCATCAACAATTCCAATTTATAGACCACGTCATCTGCAAGCAAGCCTTTTCTCTGATCGCAAAGGGCGGTGTAATACCGTCTTAAAATTTCCTGCTTGGATGCTTCTTTTGTGATTTCGTCATCTATGATACAATTCCCTGCCATATTCACTCCCATATCGGTGGGGGATTTATAAGGACAGGTTCCTAAAATCTTTTCCAACATGGCTTTTACCACAGGATAGATTTCCACATCACGGTTATAGTTTACCGTTGTTTCTCCATAAGCCTCTAAATGGAAGGGGTCAATCATATTCACATCATTGAGGTCTGCCGTTGCCGCCTCGTAAGCTAAGTTCACAGGATGGGTCAAAGGAAGATTCCAGATAGGGAAGGTTTCAAATTTTGCATATCCTGCCTGAACACCCCGTTTATGTTCGTGATACAGCTGAGAAAGACAGGTTGCCATTTTCCCGCTTCCCGGACCCGGTGCGGTAATGACCACCAGTTCCTTTGTGGTTTCAATGTATTCATTCTTTCCATAGCCTTCAGCACTCACGATTTTGGCAATATCAGACGGATATCCTTCTATGGTATAATGACGGTACACCCGAACTCCTAAAGATTCTAACCGCTTTTGAAAGGCGATGGCAGTTGCTTGTCCGTCAAAACGGGTCATGACCACACTGCCCACATAAAGTCCAATGGAACGGAAGCAGTCAATCAAACGGATAACATCCAAATCGTAGGTAATTCCCAAATCACTGCGCAGCTTATTTTTTTCAATATCAGCAGCATTGATGGTGATAACAATTTCTACCCGTTCCTTTAACTGAAGCAGCATTTTCAGCTTGCTGTCAGGCTCAAAACCGGGCAATACTCGGGAGGCATGATAATCATCAAACAGCTTTCCTCCAAATTCAAGATACAGCTTTCCTCCAAACTGAGAAATGCGATCCCGAATATACTGAGATTGCATTAACAGATATTTTTCATTATCAAATCCAATTGCTGACATTGTTTCACCCCTCTTAAAATTTCCACTCTTTTTATTATATACCAAATCGAACAGAAATGCAAGGGCAAAAATAAAATTTCAAAAAAACAATTGTCACCCTTTGAAAAAGAATGACAATTGTATTCATGTTTATTATTACATCTGCCCTTCTATGACCATGCGCAATACCTTTTCGGCATTTTCATAATCTGCAGTTTGTCTGGCATCCATCTCTGTTCCTTTTGCCAAACGAGTGATATAATACTGTTTTCCCGACATGAAAAACATAGAAAATACCGGGTTGTCCTCTGAAATAGGAATTCCGTAAGGGTGATCCGTCAGTTCCAGACCGTATTCTTCATAAAAAGGTGTCAAATCCTCCAATGCGCCTCCTTCTGCCAAAGCAGTCATAGCACCTTGATCCAGAATCATCACAGTCGTTTCCCGTGTTAAAATCATTCCCTGCAACCGAACAGCAGAAGCACTGTCTTGCTCAGCAGACATCACATCACCACTGACCAACAGAAAATAGGGCAAAACATGAACCTCCCCATCTTCATTGGCATCTGTCAGCACCTGTTCCATGTTATTCTGAAATTGCTTCATGGTAGCTTCTTCTTGTCCAAAACTACCCAAAAAGGTTATGGTAGTATCATAATCAATACGACTTCTCACCTGAATGATCGTAGTCACAATCAAGAAGATTGCCAATAAAGTAAAAATAGTATGCCACTTGTAATAATAAAAGAAATTTTCTATTCTGCTTTTTAACGTTTTTTGCTCTTCCATAATCAAAACCTCCTTTTTATTATCATACCATATTTATGCAAAACAATCAAGAATTTTTCTGAAAAAATCGGTTTGACTCTGAAAATCTTCGATTTGCTTTCAGCCAAAAAAACATAATCCCCATGCAAATCATTAAACACATTCCGCTTTTTATTACCCACGGAAAAGTATACTGTCCAAGTAAGGGAATCTGAACCCATAAAAAATCCAAACATGAAAAAATAAAATCATTAAATCCTATCACTATTAAGGTGTGTTGCCCTAAAAAAGAAAGAAAGCGATTGGGTTTTAATCGAATAAAACTCCACATAACAAAATATGAAATACAAACTGCCCCCAACATTCCAAATAAAAAGTGGGTTCCCAATTGATTCAAATTCATATCAAAAATTCCGTTATTTAAAATAATAGCCGAACCCAATATAAAAATAAAAATCAAAATAATCAAAGAGTTCTTTTTGGGCAGCAAAAGATTATTTTCCCTTATTTTATAACCAATCATCATAAATGCTGTTCCCAACACTGCTGCTTCAGGATGCCACGGCAATACCATTGTAATCCGATTGGTCAAAATCTGCTGTAAAATAACGAATCCCATTATAATGAAAATTTGCACATAATGGTTGCGAAGTTTCATCAAGAAAAAGAAAAACAAACTACTGAGGAATAAACAAGGCAAAAACCAAAGGGAGTCCCATGTCACCGTTTCCGTCAATCCACCGTAAAAAATCCAATAAATTTTCGATAAAACATGAGTTATCAATTCTTTCCCGGTATATTGTTCTTCTCCAATCAAAGAAACAGGAATATACAACAGCAAATTCAAAAAAGCCAACAAAAAATAGGGAATTATGTATGCCTCCCACTTATGAATCGCAAACCGAACTATTCCATCTTTTTCCCATTTTTCATGCCGATATAAATATCCCGATAAGATAAAAAATAAAGGCATGTGAAATCCGTAAAGATACAATCTTAAAAAAGAAGGTATTCCTGAATGACCAACGATTACCAATAAGATTCCAAATCCACGTACCATATCCGGGAAAGGGTTTCTCTCTTTTACTTTGCATTCTTTTATTTATTTCACACCCTTTCTTTTCCTATTTATTACTTAAGTATATCACACCCCAACAGCAAAATCAACCCCTCTACCAGGAAAATCATATCTTTCAAATCACTTTAACCAATTTGATTATAATAATTTTAATAAACAAAAAGGGATTGATTAGGTAATTTTTACCCTTTCAATCCCAAATATTAATGTTAAAATCTTGTTTCTTCTTGTTTAATTTCCATTAAAGCCGCTTGAATGATTTCATCTTTATTCATCACTTCATAAACAGCTCCGTCTTCTTGATAATCCTCAAATTTCTGATAATTAATTTCATTCCAACGGTTCAGAAGCTCCGTATTTTCCGTATAATAACGGTTTCCGGAAATGATTGTCTGATCCTCCGCTTCTTTGGAAATAATGGAATAAATAGCAGCACCGATGGGAGCATTGCAAAAGATATTATTTTTAATTTCCAGGCAACCCCCCTCTGTTCCTTGAGGGATTCTCCACAGGAAAATATGATGTCCCATAGGCTCGGGCCAAATTTCCGAATATCTGGGAAGCTCTTCCCCCTGAATGGAAAAACCAAGACCTGCATCCACACAGGTGTTATGATTAAACTGCCCGAAAATCGGCAATTTATCCCGTTGCTCATAGGCTCCCATCCCGCATTTGATAAACAAACAGTGGTGACAAATAAATCCGTCACTGGGTTGACAATTGGGTCCTCCCTGATGAGTCACACCGGAATCATAAATTTCATTAAAAATACAATAGGAAATTTCAATATGGTCGCCAATATCCCAGGTTTCCACCGCATTTCCGTACCGAATCCGCTTTTCTTCACTCCACACACATCCGCCGATATGAGAAAAGATGCAATTCTTGATGATGAGATTGCGGCTTGCACCGTCTCCTGCAATTCCGTGAAGCTGATTGATAAAGGTCAAACCAATAAAATTCATATCATGACCGTTGGATGCCAATGCCCAATTTTCTCTGAACACCACACACTCAATCTGTTCATAATATTCGCCCGGGTTTTTTTCAGAATACAGATACAGAGCATGGTCGGGCAGCAAGGTTTTTTTCTTATGGGTCAAGCCAAAGCAATTGTCGTAAAAATCTCCTTGTTCACACAAATCCTTCTTTTCCCAGCGGAGAGTGCCGCAATGGGTTCCGTGGTTGAACACCAAATTCCCTGCTTCCAACTCCAAAGAATCACACACCCAGAGATTGGGTTCTTCCTGACGCCAAAGAGAAACGTCACTCAAATCCACAGAACCGCAAAAGATAGGTTGTTCTCCTTCACCGTAGCTTGCGTAAGTAATGGGATTGCCTTCTTCACCACATACATTGTGCAAATGGTCGCGAATAAAGGTTCCCCGTTTGAACAATACCGTATCTCCGGGTTTTAGTGTTAGTGCAAGCTCGCGGTCATTTTGCAATGGGGTTTGCTCGCTTAAGCCGTCATTGGTATTGCTGCCGTTATTCGCATCAATATAATAAGTTGCCATCGTATTTACTCCTTTGTTATAAACTGTCTTCGTAGCAGAAATCAAAAATGTCCTTCGTGCTATCTATATTAGTGTTTTTCACAGTATATTATACGATATTTCCTGCCTGTTGTCAATCGTCAATTTTGTGTTTTTTCTGTCAGAAAAGGTCAGTTGGTTCAAACCGCACAGCATTCATTACTTCCCATCGTTTTCGTCAAACAAATCACCGCATTCAGGACAGAACTTGGGAGGATTGGCAGAATCTTCGGGAGTCCATCCGCATTTGTCGCACTTGTAAAGTGGTGCGCCTGCAGGCTTTTGTTTACCGCAATCCTGACAGAATTTTCCTGTATTTTTGGCACCGCAAGGACAAGTCCATCCATTCTGCGACAACTGACCGCCTACCTGCTGGGTTACCATTGTGTTCTGCTGATTTTGACCATTGCCCATCATTCCTGCCATATTTCCCATCATATTGCCTACCATACCCATGCCCACGAAACCCATAGCTGCACCATTTTCGTTTGCCGCTGCTGTGTTCATCGCCTGAGCGGTTGCACCTGCCATATGACCACGAAGCATATTGTCATCTCTGCCCATAGCAGTAGAACGCTGATATTCCTGAATTCTTGCTTCGTCTTCCTCACTTGCATTCACACCGGAAACACCGAATTCTACAATTTCAATACCTCGTCTGTCTCTCCACTTTGAGGAAAGCAGCTCATTGAGTTCTTCCCCAAGCTGAGCCGTATATGCAGGAATAGCCGCATAATAGATATTGTTCTGCGAAATCTTAAAGAGTGCAGGCTGAAGCTGTGTTAAAAGCTCAGATTTGAGCTGACCGTCAATTTCATCACGGGTAAAGTGGTCTTCTACATTTGCACAAACATTGGTATAGAAAAGCATGGGGTTTGTGATTTTGTAAGAGTACTCACCGTGACAACGGATTTTAATATCAAGAGGAAAGCCTATCGCCTGGTCCATAATTCTAAAGGGAACGGGAGAAGGAGTTCCGTATTTATTACCCATAATTTCTTTTGTATTAAAATAATACACTCTCTGATCCTTTGCAGGCTCACCGCCAAAGGTAAAGCGCTTCCCGATTTCAGAAAAGCTCTTTTTGATGTTTTCCCCAAGGCTGCCGTAGAAAAGGCTGGGCTCTGTGCCTGTGTCGTAAACAAATTCGCCCGGTTCAGCGCAGATTTCAACAACCTTGCCTGATTCCACGATCATCATACATTGACCGTCATTTACATTGATCACAGAACCGTTTGAAATGATATTATCGGTTCCTTTTTTGTTGGAGGAACGACCTCCTGTTCTTTTTTCACCCTTTTGAACAAGGGTATCTGCATCCATACTTTCACAATAGAAATAGTCACGCCAGGAGTCAGCAAGTACGCCTGATAACGCTCCAATCCCTGCTTTTAATAATCCCATAATCATTCTCCTTTCGGTTCTTTGTTTTTCTTTTTATAATTATGCTTGCCTCTTATCTTCAAAAGCTTCCGCCGCCACCACCATGAGTTCTTCCTGACGATGAGGTATGACTTCCTGCATTGTTTTTTGGTTTTTCTGTTTTAACAATATTACTGTACAAGAAGATATCCCTTGAAACATCAAGCTGTCTGCTGCCTGCTTTCATATAATTTACCGCATAATCATTTCTCACCGCCGTTTTCATCTTTGCAAGCTTTCGATTTGTCATTACTGCTGCAACGATGAGAGGAATCAGCAATGCACAACCCAACACCACCAGAAAATATGTAGTACTGATTTGCTTCTTGTGATACGGTTCTCCCTTTTCTGCCATCTCCAAAAGCTCATTGGAAAGGTCAGCAAATACATCCATGACTAGATAATAATGATTGTTTTCCAGTTCCTCTTGGATATTCTTCTTCAAATACTCAATTCCTCTTTGGTTAAACACTCGCTGTCCGTCTCCGTGAGTAGTGATATAATATTCTCTCGTCTCTGAACAGATATAAAGCAGAATGCCGTCATCATTTTCGCCTACACCGTAGCCTTGGTAATCATAAATATCCTCCGCAGTAGACATGGCATCAAAGCCTGACATTTCCCTTTCTGTTACGACAGCAACCTCAAAGTTGTATGTTTGACGAATGTCTTCCAATTTTTCAGATAACTCCTCAAGCTGACTTTCTGTCAAATATCCTGCTTTATCTACAACAGGAGGATTTTCAAATTCTGCCCCAAAACAAGGAAGTACACAATTCAGGCACATAAAAACGAAAAATAATAATGAAATTACTTTTTTCATATCCTCACCCCTTTAACGAAGCATCAGGTATGCAACTGCAGCCGCCACCGCATACGCAATTCCTGCAACTTTACAGAAATACTTTTTCTTTTTTCTTTCATCAACAGGATAATGACCCACTACCTTCCCTGTCTGACCGTTGATTGCAAACTGATACATTTTGTCGAGATATTTCATATTCAGCATCCACACGGGAAGAAGGGAGTATCTGATTTTTCCATTTGAAAAGCTTACCCTTGTCTGCTCGGGGAAAACGGCCGTATAAGCACCTGTCGTATCACGAAATGCCTCGATGGTTGAGTTTTTAACTCGTTCATTTGCTCTCTCAATGCTTTCTTCTGCAGAAACATCATATTTCTCTGCTAAATATCCGGAAAGATAAGCACCGTTAAATTCAACTGCATCATGATAGTCGAAAGGCTCAACCGCTTCCATATAAGCATCATCTGCCTTTTTGGAGCCATCAACCGGAATATTTGCAAAACCAACACTGCCGGCTCTGAGCAATTTAAAATAATCCGTTTTCGTGTAGTTATAATTCGAATCGCTCCAGCAGGTCACTCTTTGTGCATGATAAGTAAGATAAGCATCGCAATCACAGTCAAACATCCAAAACGGAACATAAACTCCTGCCATTTCCTCTATTTTCTTTTTACTCTTAAATTCATCGGGTAAAAACGGTGCATTTTTAAAATCTGCTTCAAACGCCGCCATGGCTTCCTTTTTACCCACCTTGAACGGAATGATGTAATCAGGTCTTAACGCTCCTTCAAATTGCCCCTTGATAATGGTTGTTTGTCCGCAATACGGGCAAACTGTTGAACCCAGGGTGTCATCTCCTGTGATTTCCGCACCGCAGGATGGACAATGATAATCGGCAAGATTGATTTCATTTATATCTTCATAGTTTCGAGGTTGATAATGCTCCCAGTTATACTTTGACTCGCCTTCTGCCTGTTCCATCCTCGCTGACATCTGCTGCATTGTTTCTACAGAAAATTTGTTATCGCAGGAGTCGCAGTGAAGCTCTGTTCCCCTAAACACAAGGGAAGCACCACAACAAGGGCATTTGTAACTGCTCATTGTGTCCATCAATGTTACCTCCTTATTCAAGTGAAATGATGCAAAAAGCGGCCGGAATCACATCCAACCGCTTTCACTTCTGTATTTTGAGTATCCTCGTTATTTGGTCGTAAATCGGTTAAAACTTTTATTTTGATTTCAGTAAAACCTTGTTTTTACGCCATTTATTTGTCCAAAGTTTTCATAGTTGGGAACAACAACACGTCGCGAATGGCTGCAGAATCCGTCAGCAGCATACACATACGGTCGATACCAAATCCGATACCGCCTGTAGGAGGCATACCGATTTCCAACGCATTCATAAAATCTTCATCCGTTGTATTCGCTTCTTCGTCTCCCTGTGCCAGCAATTCTTCCTGTGCACGGAACCGCTCTCTCTGGTCAATGGGGTCATTAAGCTCTGAATAAGCATTTGCCATTTCCCAACCGTTCATAAAGAATTCAAATCGTTCCACATAATCGGGATTGCCCGGTTTTTTCTTGGTCAGAGGAGAAATTTCCACAGGATGATCCATCACAAAGGTAGGCTGAAGGAGATGCTCTTCCACATAATCCTCAAAGAAGAGATTCAGAATATCCCCCTTCTTATGCCGTTCTTCGTATTCCACATGATGCTCTTTCGCAACGGCACGAGCTTCCTCC
The DNA here is from genome assembly GCA_015068925.1 of Oscillospiraceae bacterium. Lineage (GTDB taxonomy): Bacteria > Bacillota > Clostridia > HGM11514 > HGM11514 > SIG438. The sequence goes on along the minus strand of SVJP01000010.1, from coordinate 6,805 downwards.
AGAGTTTTAATTTCATTGAAATCAACCCCAGCATATTTTTTTACTGCATCCACCATGGTAATTCGTTCAAAAGGCTTTCCTAAATCCATTTCGATGCCGTTATACACAATTTGTGTGGTACCAAGTACCTCCATAGCAACATGGCGATACAGATTTTCTGTCAAATCCATCATACCGTGATAATCCGTATATGCCTGGTACAACTCCATCAATGTAAATTCAGGGTTATGACGGGTATCCAACCCTTCATTACGGAACACACGTCCAATCTCATAGACTCGTTCCAGACCACCTACAATCAGACGTTTCAAATACAGTTCCAAAGAGATTCTTAATTTAAAATCTTCGTCCAATGCATTAAAATGTGTTTCAAAGGGACGTGCCGCAGCACCCCCTGCATTGGAAACAAGCATGGGAGTTTCCACTTCCAAAAATCCCTGATCGTTCAGATAGCTTCTGATAGCGGAAATGATTTTGGAACGTTTGATAAAGGTATCCTTTACATCTCTGTTCATAATCAAATCCACATAACGTTGTCTGTACCGCATATCGGTATCTGTCATGCCGTGGAACTTTTCGGGAAGAGGCTGCAAGGATTTTGATAACAAGGAAATGCAATCCACCCGAACAGAAACCTCTCCTGTCTGGGTTGTAAACACTTCGCCTTCTGCACCCACAATATCACCGATATCCAGCTTCTTAAAACGGTTATATTCTTCTTCTCCTAAAATATCCTTTTTAACAAAAAGCTGAATCTGACCATCCATATCTGCGATATGAAGGAAGCCAACCTTGCCCATACCGCGCTTGGACATAATTCTGCCTGCTACGGTTACCTGTTTTCCGTCAAGAGGAGAAATGTTAGCAGTGACCTGTTTTTCTTCTCCGCGAACGGTAATGGTACGTTCTTCCGTAGTGCAATTTTCGCAAATTTCTTTGGAAGAATGACTCCGTTCATATTTAGTAATTTGGAAGGGATCTCTGCCTTCCTGCTGAAGATCAGTCAGCTTGTCCCGTCTGATTTGCAACAGTTCGGACAATTCTTTTGTATTTTCTACTTGATTCTGATTGTTTGACATAGAGGTCTTCCTTTCTCATAAATTTTCTGCAGTAATTATTTTGTGATGGATAAAATTTTAAATTGAATCACACCTGCAGGAACAGTCACTTCCACAATTTTGTTCTTTTTCTGTCCCAGCAAGGCTTTTCCTACAGGAGATTCGTCAGAAATTTTATTCTGACTGGGGTCAGCTTCTGTAGATCCTACAATGGTGTATTCCATTTCTTCGTCAAATTCCATATCCAGAACCTTTACTTTGCTGCCCAAACCAACTTTTTTGGTATCAATATCTTCTTCGTCAATAATCTGAACGTTCTTCAGCATATTATCCAATGCTTTGATTCGTTCTTCCACCTGAGCCTGTTCAATTTTTGCTTCATCATATTCCGAATTTTCAGATAAATCGCCAAAAGCCAGCGCTTGCTTAATTTTCGCTGCTACTTCCTGACGTTTTTGTGTTGTCAAATATTCTAATTCCTGTTCTAATTTTTCCAAGCCCTCAGATGTCAAAATTACTTTTTTACTTTCTGCCATCGTTTTGTTCACCCTTTTTTCTAATTTTTTTATTATTATCCCCACTGTAAGGAGGAAATTTTTTCATTTTGATTCAAATCAAATAAAATACTGTTTAATACCGATATGGGAATTCCTGCTTTTTTTAATTCAGGCGGAATTTTCATCCACACATCATTGACGGTATTTTCTCGCACAAAATTTCGTTCTGTTAAATTAAATAATACCGTTTTGGGAGATAATTCCAAAAGCGCAGGATGCTCGGTTAATGCAATGACTGCAGGTAATCTTCGAATATTTTTGATATCACGGCTGACAAAAACCGGACTGAATTCTTCGCTGTCAGACACGGTACCTTCTTCTGTACAAAAAACCCAAATCACAGGTGCTGTCAAACGGGGAATCAATGCTTGCGCCTGCTGGCAGGTTTGACATACAATTCCAATATCCTCTTTACAAAAATCAGTATCCATGCGACGTCCCGCTTTTCGCAACACTGCATTCAACTCTTGATAAAACAACCGCTTATGAGGACGGTATTCCGAAATTCCTCTGAATGCAAATTCAGAAAATACAGGTAACTTTCGTTTTCGGATTTTTTTCTCCAAAATACGGTCATAAATATGACTGCATGGGGACATTGTCAAAACACAGCAATCTCCTACCCTTTTTTCTGTTATCTTGGGAATGATGGATTTCTTTGTATCTTGCCGTAAATAAATAAACGATTTCATAGATTCCCCTCCTTTTTCATCCTAATATATGCAAAAGGAGGGGGTGATTATTCAGTTAACAAGGAAATTGCTTCTTGAAGCTGAATATCCTGTTCTGTATCCCCTAACGTGATATCGCTGTCCATAGACACCTCCACATCGGGAGAAATTCCTGTTTCGTGAATACGATTTCCGTTGGGTGTGTAAAATTCATGAGTGGTTAACTTCAGCATGCTGGAAGAATCCACCATAAAATGCTGCTGCATAATTCCTTTTCCAAAGGTGGTAACTCCCACCAAGGTAGCACGTTCCCGATCTTGCAATGCACCTGCCAGCATTTCTGATGCACTGGCACTGCCTTTGTTAATCAAGACCACCAAAGGAAGCTCATTCATCCCTTCGTCCGTTTCAAAATATTCTTTTTCTCCATATTTATCTAACGTATAATAAAAGGTTCCTTCCTCCAAAAACAAATCTGCCACAAATTGTGCCGCTTCAACAGTTCCGCCCGGGTTGCCGCGCAAATCTAAAATCAGAGAGGTTGCACCGTCCTGCTCCAATTGAGATAATACATCGGAAAATTCATTCACCGTGGTATCGTCAAAAGAGCTTAATTTGATATAACCAATCCCATTGTCCAGCATACTTCCGGTTGCACTGTGCACCACAATCTCATCTCGGATGACTGTCAGAGAAATCGTTTCACCATCCCGCAACAGCTCTAATTTGATTTTTTCTTTTTTCTTACCGTTTTTCAGCATGGAAACCACTTCATCCAAAGTGCTTCCCGTGACTTCTTCGCCATTAATAGATAAAAACTTATCCCCCGTACGGATACCTGCTTGATCTGCAGGCGAACCGGAAATCGGTGAAATAACCGTAATCATACCATCATCAGGGTCAATGGTAATTTCAACCCCGATTCCTACATATTCTCCGGTAATGCTTTCTTCCAGTGCTTCCACATCATCAGAAGACAGATAACTGGAATACGGGTCACCTAACATTAACGGAATCCCGTAATAAGCGCCTTCCTCCAATAACTCCTCATCATACTCATCAAAATATTCCGTTTCAATCAAATGCTTGATTCTCTGGATTTTTGCACTTTCTCCCGAACCCAGAATGACGCTTCCAACCAAAAACATCAGACTGACAAACAATGCTGTCAGCACAGTTGTCCCTCCCACTAAAAGGAGGGACAACTTTACAACAAAAGACTTACTATATTGTTTCAAATACAAAGCCGCCTTTCTTTCCAATCTGAAAAGCTATTCTACTATCTTTGCTTTACAAAACATATCCTGAAGGATTTACATGTGCATTATTAATTCTGATTTCAAAATGCAAATGAGGACCGGTAGACCAGCCTGTGCTGCCAACCTCGGCAATGGCTTGCCCTTGGACCACAGTTTGCCCTGCTTGCACCAGATTCATGCTGGCATGAGCATAAAGCGTGGAATACCCGTTTCCGTGATTGATTACCACATAGTTTCCGTATCCACCGTTATTCCATCCCGAAATCACTACAGTTCCTGCTGCAGAGGCACGAATGGTTGTTCCGTAGGGTGCACCGATATCCAAGCCGGTATGAAATTCTCCGCTTCCGAAAATAGGACTGCTTCTATATCCATATCCGGAAGTAATTACATATTTTCTGTCAAAAGGAAAGATAAACTGTCCTCCTGAACTGGGAACATAAACATCATTTGACGTATCTGTATTACTGCTGACCGAAGTAGAAGCGTCTTCGTTGTTGCTTGTTGCTGCCTGAGCTGCCGCTGCCGCTTCTGCTGCAGCCAAAGCTTCTGCAATTCTTTGGTTCGCTTCTGCCTCTGCTGCCTGAGCCGCTTCCAATGCTTGCCTTAATGTATCTTCTTCTTCGCTCAATCGGTCAATTTCTGCCTGTGCCAAGGATAGCTGGTTTTCCAATTCGCCTTGTTTTTGCTCTTTGTTGCCGCGAGCTGCTTCCAAAGACTGTTTATGTTGTTCCACCAAAGCCTTATCCTCTTCTACCGTTTTCTTTGCCTCTTCAAAACTATTCAGCAAATTAGCATCATATTCCGTAATTGTTTTAATTGCTTCAATACGGTTCATCAAATCAGAAAAACTTTTGGCGCTGAGCAGTACATCCAAATATCCCAATGCACCATCCTCATACATCACGCGAACCCGTTTTTTCATCAAATCATCCTGTACGGAAATACGCTCCTGAGCCTGTTCCAAATCCACTTCTAATTTATCAATTTCCGTTTGCGTTGATACGATGGTTTTTTCCAGGGATTCCAATTCTAAATGCAACGAATTAATATTTTCGTCTAACTGCCCTTTATATGCCAGCATATCCCCCTGTTCTTCTTGATTGGCGTCAATTTTTTCCTGAGTTTCCTCCTGCTCCTGACGAGCTTTTTCTGCCAATTCTTCATCCGTTTCTGCAAACACAATACCGTAAAATGCAGAACCCACTACCGTCGCCATCATAAAAATGAGCAAAATGACAGCAGTAATCACTATTGTTTTTCTCTTCAAAATAAGTACCTCCTATTTTTTCTGTGTGAAACTAACATATTGCACACGGGAAATCAAACCTTCATATGTTTACGAACGGAAATCACACTTCCGGTCATACCGCTAAACACGCCCAGTACAACAACAGAAATTGCTACCCACTGCATAATCGTCCAGGTTTCAATTAATTTCAAATCTGCCAATCCGCCTCCGACCAAATCCTGGAAGCTGACAGATACATAATAATATCCGCCGTATACAATTCCAAAAGAAAGAGCTGCTGCAATCAAACCAATTACAATCCCCTCTACCATAAAAGGCCAGCGAATAAACCAGTTGGTTGCACCAATAAATTTCATCACATTAATTTCCTTCCGACGGGCATATACTGCCAGACGGATGGTATTGGTAATAATGGCGATAGAAATTACCATCAACAACACAAATAGCCAAAAACCTACCATATTTACTACCTTGGTAATATTTTGCAGTGCTGTAACAGCTTCCTGATTGGAGTTGATTTTAACCACACCGGAAATCAAAGAAATGTCTTCCATAACTTCCACAGACTTACTCAAATTCTTCAACGAAACACGATAAGTATTGCGTAAAGGATTGTCCAGCTCCAAACCTTCCAGTAATTCAGGATTGTCCATGGTGGCTTTCAAATCCTCCAGACCTTCTTCCTTGGTCACCAAACGTACTTCGCCAACCTCATGCATAGCACCGATTGCCTTGCCGATTCCCTGGATGGTAGCCTCATCAGCACTTTCATCAATCACCACCAGCAATTCATATTCACTTCTTACCTGTTCAATCAGATGTTCTACATTCATACCCAAAATTAAGAACAAACTGAAAACAATCAGACTGGCAGAAACTGTCATAATGGAAGCAATACTCATCAGACGGTTATACCACAGTCCTTTAAAGCCTTCTTTAATTAAATAACTAAATGACCGGAGTTTCATGATATTCTCCCTTCTCCTCGTCGCTGAAAATATGACCTTCTGAAATAGTAATAACGCGCTTTTTCAAAGAATTTACAATTTCTCTGTCATGGGTTACAACCAAAACCGTTGTTCCCTGCACATTAATTTCATTTAATAATTGGATAATTTCAGCAGAACTTTTCGGATCCAGATTTCCGGTAGGCTCGTCTGCAATGAGAACCGGAGGTTGATTTGCCAAAGCACGGGCAAGGGCGACTCTTTGCTGTTCTCCCCCTGACAACTGATCGGGATATGCATTGGCTCTGGAAGAAAGACCGATCATGGTCAAAAGCTTTGGTACTGTTTTTTTAATTTCCTTTGGAGATGCCCCCACAACCTCCATCGCAAACTCAATATTTTCCTTAATGGTTTTTTGGGACAATAATCTGAAATCCTGAAATACTATTCCGATATTACGGCGCAAATAAGGCACCTTGGAACGACGCAATTTTGCAACATCAATTCCATTGACATAAATTTTTCCTTCTGTGGGTAATTCCTCGCGGGTAATCAATTTTGTGACAGTTGATTTTCCCGCACCGGAAGGTCCGATCACAAATGCAAATTCGCCCTCTTCAATATGAAATGAAACGTTTTCCAACGCTGTCGTTTCCCCGTCATAAATTTTTGTGACATTTTCAAATTGAATCACTGCGACACCTCCTTAAATTTTGGTCGGATTGGATACCAGATACCGTTTTACCATCATAGCAACTTTAAATACAATTGCATCGTCAAAATTTCTCAAATCCAAACCGGTCAGCTTATAAATCTTGTCCAGACGGTACACCAGGGTATTCCGGTGCACATACAGCTTTCTGGAGGTTTCGCTGACATTCAAATTATTTTCAAAGAATTTCTGAATGGTAATAATGGTTTCCTGATCCAACACTTCAATAGATTCTTTTCTGAAGATTTCATTCAAAAACATTTCGCAAAGCTTGGTAGGCAAATGATAAATCAAACGGCCGATGCCTAAGTTTTCATAGTTGACAATGGAAACTTAGGCATCGGCCGTT
>SVJP01000184.1 GCA_015068925.1 Oscillospiraceae bacterium | reverse complement strand
CATGTTCTTGGTTTAGCAAACCATGCTGAATGGTCATATCCGTCAAAGGAGCAAACAACCGTGTCCTCAATTATATATCTTTTACCATCAATTTCATATTCAACAACAAAAGGAAATTCACCCTCTATAATCTGAGGAAGTTTCTGTTCTATAAACAAACTAAATAACTCTAAAACAGATGTTGCATACACAGTGAAGTTTTTGCTCTAACAAAAGTGAAGTTAAGTTTGCCACTTCGCCCTCAGGCGAAATTTCACTTACTTTAGTAAACTTCACGATCGAAGAGTACCTCACTTGCCACAGGCAAGCTTAGTTAATAATTCATCTTTGATGAAATTATTATATCATAAAACGAAACAAATTACAAGCATTTCAAAAAAATACACGCACGGAAAACCCATGCGTGTGCTCTGTGTTTTTTTATTAAACAATCCCCTGTTGCATCATAGCAGTTGCAACCTTTAAGAAGCCTGCAATGTTTGCACCGGAAACCAAATCCTTTTTGCCGCCTACTTCCAGACCGTATTCTTCTGCTGCATCAGATGCTGCTTTGTAGATACTGATCATGATGCCGTGCAGCTTTTCATCCACTTCTTCGAAGGACCAGGACAGTCTTTGAGAGTTCTGACTCATTTCCAAAGCGGAGGTTGCTACGCCACCTGCATTGGCAGCCTTACCGGGCGCAAAGAATACCCCGTTTTCCTGGAGATACTTAGTAGCTTCCATCGTAGTAGGCATGTTAGCACCTTCTGCAACCAGGAAGCATCCGTTTGCAACCAGTGCTTTTGCATCATCAAGATGCAGTTCATTCTGGGTTGCACAAGGCAGAGCAATATCACATTTTGCAGTCCAGATTCCTCTTCCTTCTGTGTAAACAGCATTAGGACGGTAGTCAACGTATTCCTTAATTCTGCCTCTCCGACCTTCCTTGATTTCTTTTACAACTGCCAAATCAATGCCTTCTTCGTCATAAACCCAACCATTGGAGTCAGACATTGCAACAACCTTTGCACCATAAGACTGTGCCTTTTCGGTTGCATAAATTGCAACATTACCGGAACCGGAAACCAAAACAGTTTTGCCTTGGAAATCAGTTCCCAAATCAGCCAGCATTTCTTTTGCAAAATAAACCAAACCGTAACCGGTTGCCTGGGTTCTTGCCAAAGAACCGCCCCATGTTAAGCCTTTTCCTGTTAAAACACCTTCGTAGACGTTGGTCAGTTTCTTATATTGACCGAACATAAAGCCGATTTCACGGGCACCTGTACCGATATCCCCTGCAGGAACGTCAGTATCAGCACTGATGTGACGATACAATTCGTTCATAAAGCTTTGGCAAAACGCCATCACTTCTCTATCAGATTTTCCTTTAGGGTCAAAATCAGAACCGCCCTTACCTCCGCCGATGGGCAGAGTGGTCAGTGCATTTTTGAAAATCTGCTCAAATCCCAAGAATTTAATAATTCCCAAATTTACGGAAGGATGCAATCTGATACCGCCCTTATAAGGTCCGATTGCAGAATTGTACTGCACGCGGTAACCACGGTTGACCTGTACCTTACCATTATCATCCACCCAGGGAACACGGAACATAATCTGACGTTCAGGTTCCACAATTCTTTCCAACAAGCCTGCTTCTTCGTATTCAGGATGCTTTTTGAATACGGGTTCCAGAGAATTTAAAACCTCTGTTGCAGCTTGGATAAATTCCGGCTCATTGGCATTTTTTGCTTTCAATTGTTCTAACACATTTTGTGCATAAGACATACAAAAACCTCCTATTAGATAACATAATTTTATTTTAGCACTTTTTCCCTGATTGTGCAAGAGAAAAATTTAAAAATTTCATATTTTATGGATTTTATCGCATTTTCATCCTTAAAAATGGAGTATTTTGGGAAGGATGTTGCAAAATTCTTCATTGGATTTGGTAGAAACCAGATGAGAAACAATCTGTTCGGTGATGTCTGCCGTGGATTGATTGGAAAATGCCTTCCGAATCAACCATGCACATTCCAGCTCCTGCTGATTCATCAGCAGCTCTTCCTTTCTCGTTCCCGACTTATACAAATCAACTGCGGGGAAAATCCGTTTTTCCGATAATTTTCTGTCCAGATGGAGTTCCATATTCCCCGTTCCCTTAAATTCTTCGTAAATCACATCATCCATTCGGCTTCCCGTCTCAATCAATGCAGTTGCCAAAATGGTCAGGCTGCCGCCGTTTTCAATATTTCTTGCCGCACCGAAAAACCGTTTTGGTTTATGCAGTGCACCCGGGTCAAGCCCACCTGACAGGGTTCTTCCTGAGGGAGGAATGGTGAGATTGTAAGCCCGCGCCAGACGAGTGATACTGTCAAGCAAAATCACCACATCCTTTTTATGCTCAACCAATCTTTGAGCACGCTCCAACACCATTTCCGCAACCTTAATATGATGCTCGGGCAGTTCGTCAAAGGTGGAATAGATGACTTCCGCATTGGTGCTGCGGCACATATCTGTTACTTCTTCAGGTCGTTCATCAATCAATAAAACAATCAGCTCCACCTCAGGGTGATTGGCGCTGATGCTGTTGGCAAGCTCTTTTAACAGAGTGGTCTTTCCCGCTTTCGGCGGTGCCACAATCATTCCTCTTTGTCCCTTACCAACAGGTGCTACCATGTCAACCAACCGCATTGAAAAACGATTTGATATTGTTTCCAAACGAAGTCTTTGGTCAGGATAAATAGGAGTCAGTGAATCAAAAGGAATTCTGCGGATTGCCTCCTCGGGAGAAAAACCGTTTACCTTTTGCACATACATCAATGCCGCAAACCGTTCATTTTCCCGTTTGGTTCTGGCATTTCCTTCTATATAATCGCCTGTCCGCAACCGAAAACGGCGAATCTGAGCAGGAGATACATAGATATCATCACTGCCCGTCAGATAATTTTCACACCGCAAAAACCCGAATCCGTCGGGTACCACTTCCAGCACACCGCTGACCAGATTAGAGGAAGGCTTTTGTTTTTCAGGCTCTGCCTTTTCCTCTTCTGTCGATTCCTTCACATTGGTAATCGCTTCTATTAGTTCCGCTTTTTTCATTGCGGTCACACTCTTTATTCCAAGCTCCTTTGCCATTTCGCGAAGCTTACTCAAGGTTTCTTTATTCAAATCTTCCATTTATTCTCCTCACTTTCCTGCAAAAAAGATCATCAAAGGATTATATTCATACAAGGCTTTTGTCAGAACGGATTCTTCTATCCATTCGTATAAGATTAAATCAGGAGCATTCACCAATTGCAACACGGTCAAAACACCGAAAATTAACACCGCTGCCTCTGTCGCACCCAAAAGTGCTCCCGTCAGACGATTCACTTGCTTGAGCAGGGGCAACCGAACCACTCCATCCAAAACCGTGGATAGCAATAACAACAATAATTTACTGCCAAAATACAATACCAAAGCAAACAAAATTCCTGTTAAAAAGGAGGCTGCCTGTTCAGGGAATAATGCAACTCCTCGTTCTGCCAACATTTCCGCTATCATTTCTGCCACCAAATCAAAT
>SVJP01000183.1 GCA_015068925.1 Oscillospiraceae bacterium | reverse complement strand
TAAACTTAATAAACCACCAATTCAAATCATTTTTATACCCGGCCTGCGCTCTTTGCTTTTTTCTCTTAATTGCCCTAAACAAACAGGTTAATCGTGGAAGAAGTAGTATAACAATCTTATCTGCTAATGCAAGCCGTTCATCCAACCCAAGGTATATGTATAGGCCATCAATTACCCACTCATCCTTAGACATAAAGTCTTCGACCATCGGGAGAACAATCGAATCGTCAATCGGCTTCCATTCATTGTCGTATTTAATTGAATCCAAGTGCAGGCAAGGAATAGCTTTTATTTTTGATATGTAGTCAGAAATATATGTTTTTCCGCTTCCGGCATATCCTAAAACCGCAATTCTCATTCGTTATCTCCTTTGACACTGCCACTTTTTCAAATTCAGTTTTATCGAACGGTTTTCACATATCCAGTATACCTTAAGAATACCGTTTTCCCCATCCACGGAGCGAATCATTCCCCGCCCCTTATCCGCTATTCCGTCATTTAAAACTGAATCCCCCAAAAGTTGGTGACATCGGCGCTGATTCGGATGCATTCCTCTGTGAATCGAATGGAAACCTTCCCTTTCACAAAGGTTTTGTAACCCTTCATTTTAAATCCATTTTGTTCCATGGTCGAATTGATCTCCCAGACAGTGGAATTCAATGTAAGGCCATACACCTCCACAGCAGGATCGGTGATACTGATCCCTGTAATATGGCTTTTTTTGCTGGAATAGTCAGGGTAAGCTGTTACCGTATAAATCACGCAGTGCTCCGGATCAATTTGCTCTCCGTTGGCGTTGGTCGAAGGAGTATAACCTGTTCCGTAATATTCCCGTCCGCCCATCAAACCGGATTTTTCCTGATATCCGGAAAAATCAAAGTCTTCCACATTGTCGCATATCCAGAATTCAAGATCCGTGTCGGGTCTGCTCAAATTGCCCTCCGAGCATCCGACCACCGTCAGCACGCAAAACAGTACGGCAAGCAGCAAAACGAACTTTTTCATATAAAACCCTCCTTTATCTTCCGTATTGTACAAATCCTTTCCCTTGCATAAAGCTTTTTGAATGGGGTTCCAAGGACGACTCAAATCACTTCACATTCTCGTTGGGCAGTGTGAGGAGGTAGAGAAATTCGCCGTCCGGGTAGGTGCCGATGCGTTCATAGCCCATACGCTCGTAGAGTCCCTGACCGCGGAGATTTTCCGGTGCGGTGGTAAGGCAAATGCCCCCTCCCCCAACGGACTCTACCCATTCCTTGGCAGTGGTCATCAAACGTCTGCCCAGATGTCTTCCCTTCCACTTTTCGGTGATCCCAATGCCGAGCCACGGGATTTTGGTGTTCTTCTGCCACAGGAACACAAGTCCTGCAATTTCTTCCCCCTCGGGAGTATGGGCAACTGCCGCCCAGTAGATGTGATTCGGTCTTTTACCGTCCAGAAATTCGTAGGTAACCCGTTCGTTGCCGCCGTTTCTGTTGAAGAAGGTGCCTCCCTCTTCCCCCAACTGTCGGAAAAAATTGTAGATTTTCTCTCTGTCCTCGGGAGTAACAAGTCTGATTTTCAGATCTTCAATGATTTTTTCCATTTTCTTTTTCTCCGTATATGATGTTCCTTGATTACTGCTTTCACAGCTTCATTATAGCATATCTATGCGCGATTTTCAATCCACCGAAAAAAATATTCGGTTCATCATATTCTCTCCCCCCACAAATTCTCCGCTATTTCTTTTCGCTCTGTCGGATCTTCATTTTTTGCCAGCTGATATAACCATAGATATCATTGAACAAAAACGCAATAAAGCACACCACAACGGAAACGTACCGCAGATCATGCAGACTCGCCAGCACCCACAAAAGAATGAGCACAATGTCGTTTGACGCATAGGCCAGGGCAAAATACGGACTTCTCCTAAAGGTGAGATACACCGCAAGAAAGCTTGTTGTCACCGATAATGTGCTCGGCACGATATTTGCCGTCTCAAAATACGCCAGAATAAAATAGAACAGCAAGGTAACTACAGCCGTCATGATCCACATCAACAGGATTTCCCTCCTGCTGATGGTGTTCACCTTAACCTCCGCCTTGTTGCCGTTGTAAGGATTTCTCAGCCATGAAACAAGGGCAAAGACTGCCATGGGCATCGTCATGCCAAGGTAAGTGATCATTTCCCCGTAATAGTGAAAGCCATATGAAATGATTCCGTACAGCAGGCTGAACAAAACCATCAAGAATTGTCCGAACGGGTTCCCCTTGGCATTAAAAATCAGTGAGGTCACGCCAATCAGCGATGCAGATAATGTTAAATAATTCTCTCTGTCAAACACGCAGAAGGAAGCCACGATCATGATCACCGAAAAGCTCCACAAAAGGACCTCCTGCTTGGAAAAATAGTTCTTCAATTGAATACCTCTCCCTAAAAAACAAACATCCGCATGCATATCTTCTAAGACCTAACGATATGCAAACGAATGTTTTTAACATTCTACTACTCGGTAGCAGTTTTTTTATTTTGTTTTTTCTATGATACCACAAAAAGAGAAAAAAAGCAAGGGGCAATTCGGTTTCCTGTGAGAAATCCGGCCATATTATTGTGTATAACAACTGCGGTGATTCAGGTATTCCTGCAGAATCTCCTCTACCTCATTATCGTTTGGCTTATATCCTTCTGATATCTCATTGCACAGCCACGCATAGTAAAGTATAATCGCTTCAATGAAGGAGCTCAGGATTTCCTCAATCGTGCTGTGTTCTGTCCGCACAGGAAGGCGTATTTCCGGAAGTTTCTCTATATTGTCAAATACAGGATAAGAGGTAAAGTCAGCCCAATAAAACAAATAGCCAACCCGTTTGCCGTCCTGCCTGATCAAATAGTGTTTATATTCAAAATCCACCCACAGGGTTACAGGGATACGATAATTGCTCTCCATCCATATCACAAAGGAAAGAAGCTCTTTTTTCGTATCTTCAGGAATCCTTTTATCAAAACCTACACTAAACTCAGACATGATATTTTGGGAAACGTGTAATTCCAATCCTTGTGCCTTTTTCCAAACGCTGTTTTGAGTCACAGATATCACCTCTTTTAGGGTATAAATATGGGCACTTTCGCAATCCATTATATCACAAATAACTATCCAATGCAACACCAACGCGCTGCATTCCCCAACAAAACAAAAAGTATGGGACTGTTTTCACAAATCCCATACCTTTGTTATGTTTGAAACAAACGCTTTACAGCTTACTGCGAATAATCTTTCCGCTTACAGTCTTCGGAAGCTCGGGGCAGAATACAACGATTCTCGGATACTTATAGGGTGCTGTATTCTTCTTAACGTAATCCTGAATTTCCTTCTTCAGCTCATCGGTGGGCTCAGTTCCCTTGGTAAGCACAATGGAAGCCTTTACAACCTGACCGCGAACCGGGTCGGGAGCAGCAGAAACACCGCATTCCAGAACGTAGGGCAGCTCCATAATAACGTTTTCGATCTCGAAAGGACCAATGCGGTAGCCGGAGGACTTGATTACGTCGTCCTTTCTGCCTACATACCAGAAGAAGC
>SVJP01000182.1 GCA_015068925.1 Oscillospiraceae bacterium | reverse complement strand
TTTTCTGCACCATTGGAATTTAAAAATTCACGGGACAGATTTACAATTTCCACACCGTTCCAATTCATGACCAATCTGGGTTCTTCTGTTACAACAGCAACAACGGTAGATTCTAAGTTTTCGCTGTCAGCAAGCTCACAAAAGCGCTTTGCATCTTTTTCTGCTACCACAACCGCCATTCTTTCTTGGGATTCGCTGATAGCAAGCTCGGTTCCGTCCAAGCCTTCATACTTTTTGGGAACAGCATTCAAATCAATGCAAAGTCCATCTGCCAATTCACCGATTGCAACAGAAACACCACCTGCACCAAAGTCATTACAACGTTTAATCAGCAAGGATGCTTCTTCGTTACGGAACAATCTTTGCAGTTTTCTTTCTTCGGGCGCATTCCCCTTTTGCACTTCAGCGCCACAGCTTTCCAAGGATTCTAAAGTATGAGATTTGGAAGAACCTGTTGCACCACCGCAACCATCACGACCCGTTCTTCCGCCTAACAAAATAACAACATCTCCATCTTCAGGGCGTTCGCGGCGAACATTTTTCGCAGGAGCTGCTGCAATAACAGCACCAATTTCCATTCTCTTTGCCGCATAACCGGGATGATACAATTCATCCACCTGACCTGTTGCAAGACCAATCTGATTGCCGTAAGAACTGTACCCTGCTGCTGCAGTGGTAACAATCTTTCTTTGAGGAAGCTTTCCTTCCAAGGTTTCCGAAACAGGCTTTAAGGGGTCAGCCGCGCCTGTGACTCTCATTGCGGCATACACATAAGAACGACCGGACAAGGGATCGCGGATTGCACCGCCAATACAGGTTGCCGCACCGCCAAAGGGTTCAATTTCAGTAGGATGGTTATGAGTTTCATTTTTGAAGAGCAACAACCAATCCTGTTCTTCTCCTTCCACGTTCACTTTGATTTTTACGGTACATGCATTGATTTCTTCTGATTCATCCAGTCCGTCAAGCTTGCCGTTTTGTCTTAGATATTTTCCTGCCAAGGTACCCAAATCCATTAAATTAATGGGTTTGGTTCTTCCTAATTCTTTACGGGTTTCTAAATATTCTTCAAATGTGTTTTGTAACAACTCATCCTCAAATTCCGCATGGTCAATGGTAGTCAGGAAGGTGGTGTGACGGCAATGGTCAGACCAATAAGTATCAATCATTTTGATTTCTGTAATAGTAGGATCCCGTTTTTCGCTTTGGAAATAGTGCTGACAAAATGTAATATCGTCAAAATCCATTGCCAAACCAAGTTCAGCAATCAAGGCTTTCAATTCATCTGCATTTTTTTCGCAAAAGCCATCAAGAACAGCCACTTTTTCCGGCACTTCATATGCCATATCCAATGTTTCACAAGGCTCCAAGGATGCCTCGCGACTTTCTACAGGGTTGATGACATATTTTTTAATCCGTTCAACGTCATCTTGATTCAAAGAACCGTAAAGCAGATATACAGTTGCTGTTCTCACAAGGGGTCTGTCCTGTTTCGAAATAATCTGAATACATTGTGCCGCAGAATCTGCTCTTTGGTCAAACTGACCCGGCAGATACTCTACTGCAAATACAACAGCATCGCCCGAATCAAGAGTATCAGATACGGTATCTAATTGCGGTTCGGAAAATACAGTGTTTTTACATTGTTCAAACAATTCAGGGGTAATCCGTTCCACATCGTAACGATTAATTAATCTGATATTTGTCAAGCCTTCAATTTGAAGCAAGCTTGACAAATCATCTTTCAGGCTCTTTGCTTCAAATGCAAGCTCAGGCTTTTTTTCTACATAGATTCTATATACCATAAATTTTTCTCCTTACTGTAACGCTTTTAAGGCACGTTGGCCAATATCCTTCCGATAATGGGCATCGGTAAATGAAATTTTCTCTGTCAACGCATAAGCTTTTTTGATTGCACCTTGTAAATCATCCGCAATTGCCGTTGCACCTAACACACGACCACCGGCTGTATATAATTTACCGTTTTGCTCCTTTGCACCCGCAATATAAATCATTTCATCCTCACCGGGTTCGGGTAATGTCATCTCATATCCCGACTGATAAGAAGTGGGATATCCCCCTGATGCAACAATAACACAACAAGCAGATTGATCAGAAAAAGAAACATTTGCCTGATCCAAGGTACCGTTTGCAATATGCTCCATAATATCAAACAAATCACTTTTTAAAAGGGGCAAAACAACCTGTGTTTCAGGATCACCGAAACGACAGTTATATTCAATGACCTTTGGTCCCTTTTCCGTCAGCATCAAGCCAAAATATAAGCAACCTTTAAAGGTTCTGTTTTCCTGTTCCATTGCACGAATGGTTGGCATAAAGATAGTCTCCATACATTCATCAGCAATCCGAGGTGTATAATAAGGATTGGGAGCAACCGTTCCCATACCCCCTGTATTCAGTCCTTCATCGCCGTCCAACGCACGCTTGTGGTCCATGGAAGAAATCATGGGAATCAAGGTTTTTCCGTCAGTAAAGCAAAGAACTGACACTTCAGGTCCTGTCAAAAACTCTTCAATCACAATTTGACTTCCGCTTTCTCCGAAAATCTTATCCTCCATCATGGAACGAACCGCATCCACTGCATCCTCACGCGTTTCGGCAATGATAACCCCTTTTCCAAGAGCCAATCCGTCTGCTTTAATCACAGTAGGAATGGGAGCGGTTTTCAGATATTCCAATGCAGACTCCATCTCAGTAAACACTTCGTAAAAAGCAGTAGGAATTCCATACTGTTTCATCAGATTTTTAGAAAACACTTTGCTTCCTTCAATGATTGCCGCATCCTTTTTCGGTCCAAAACAAGGAATACCGATTTCTTCCAAGCGGTCAACCGCACCAAGCACCAAGGGATCATCCGGTGCCACAACGGCAAAGTCAATGCTGTTTTCTTTCGCAAAAGAAACGATTCCATCCAAATCCTTTGCACCGATATTGACACATTCTGCATCTCTGCCAATTCCACCGTTTCCGGGAAGAGCATACAATTTGGTAATTTTAGGACTTTTTTTCAAAGCCTGAACCAAGGCATGCTCACGACCACCGCCGCCAACAACCATAACTTTCATAACGAATCCTCCCTCTTAGTGATGGAACAATCTCATGCCGGTAAAGCACATTGCCATCTTGTATTTGTTACAGGTCTGAATAACATTATCATCCCGGATAGAACCACCGGGTTGTGCAATATAAGAAACACCGCTTTTCTTTGCCCGTTCAATATTGTCACCAAAGGGGAAAAACGCATCACTTCCAAGACAAACACCGCTCATCTTTGATAAATAAGCCTTCTTTTCTTCACGAGTCAGTTCTTCGGGTTGGTGAGTGAAATATTGTTGCCAATTTCCGTCAGCCAACACATCTTCGCATTCATCGGAAATGTAAACATCAATCACATTGTCACGGTCAGGTCTTCCCAGAGTATCCAAGAAAGGCAAATTGAGAACCTTTTCATGCTGACGAAGATGCCAGATATCCGCTTTATTTCCTGCAAGACGGGTGCAATGAATTCTGGATTGCTGACCTGCTCCGACTCCGATT
>SVJP01000181.1 GCA_015068925.1 Oscillospiraceae bacterium | reverse complement strand
AAACCTCCCGCCTTATAGTGGCAAACGGCGAAGATGAAAATATCAAAGCAGCATTGGAGGGAATTTCTGTTCCTGTTACCACATTTGGTATCGGTTGCGACTTTGAAGCGCGCGATATCAAAGCAGGTAATCAAACAGAATATACTCTGTATTATAAAGGAACACCTGTCTGTCCTGTCACCCTTCCTGTTCCCGGTATGCATAATGTCAATAATTCATTGGCCGCATTGGCAGGTGCTCATGCATTGGGAATCTCTTTGGAGGAGGCTGCAACTTTCTTGGCAGATTTTTGCGGAGCAAAACGCCGTTTTGAATACAAGGGAAATAAAAACGGCATTGATGTCTATGATGACTATGCACATCATCCAACAGAAATAGAAGCAACTCTGAAAGCTGCAAAACAAAAGGAATACAATCGCATGTGGTGCATTTTCCAACCTCATACTTATACCAGAACAAAAGCCTTGTTCGACGAATTTGTTACAGCTCTTTCAAAAGCTGAAAATGTCATTATTGCTGATATTTATGCTGCACGGGAACCTGATACCGGCTTGGTACACTCTTCTCAATTGGCACAACAAATCCCGGGAGCAATTTATCTCTCCACCTTCTCTGAAATTAAGCAGTATTTGGACGAACATACAAAATCAGGTGATATGGTCATGACAATCGGAGCCGGTACCATTTATCAGGCAGGAGAATTGTTCTTAAAATAATTTCACAATGTTCAAACCTCTTGAATTTTTCACATATTCAAGAGGTTTTCTTTTTCTTAAAACAGATAGATGCTTTTTTGTATTTTGATAAAACCATTTTATACTATAAAATGTCATTATTACAACATTATTTTAACCATATTTGCCATGGACAAGCAAAATCTTTTATGATATAATAAACGAAAAATAACAAAAGGAGAATAGTTATGAAAAGATATACCGGAAACCATACAAAAGAAATTTCGTTCCCCTTGGGCGGAATCGGTACAGGGTGTATCGGTCTTGCAGGAAACGGCAGATTGAAAGACTGGGAAATTTTTAACCGTCCTGCAAAAGGGTCTCTGAACGGCTTTTCTCATTTCGCGGTAAAAGCAAGTAAAAACGGTAAAATGATTGATGCCCGTGTTCTTCAAGGTGACCTGACTGATGTCAGTCGCATGGGACAATATTCAAAAGGCACATTTCAAGGATATGGCTACGGCCCCAACAATAGAACCATGGCAGGCTTCCCTCACTTTGAGGACTGTACCTTTGAAGCCGAATTTCCTCTGGCAAGATTAACCTTCCGTGATTTCAATTTCCCGGGAACAGTAACCATGGATGCCTTCAATCCCTTTATTCCCTTAAATGACAAGGATTCTTCTATTCCCGGAGCATTTTTCTCCATTACATTGGAAAACAATACCGACGAACCGTTGGATTATCAAATTTGTTTTTCTGTTTCAAATCCCTTCAATCAATCGAAACACAAAAAAATCGGAAACAAGGGAATTTTGCTGGAACAAACAAAGTTCGAGAAAGACGAAATCGGATACGGACAATTGTGTGTCATGACGGATGCTGAAGATACCGTTGCACAACAATACTGGTACCGCGGCATCTGGCAAGACTGTATCGAAACCTATTGGCGTAATTTAACCGAGTATGAAACCATGCCCGAAAGAAATTACGACACTCCTCACGATACCGATACTTGTACCTTATCTGCCAAATTCAACATTCCTGCAGGGGAACAAAAAACTTGTCGATTTGTATTAAGCTGGAACATCCCCAACAACTATACTTATTGGAAACCTTTCCAAATCGGAGGAAAAGACATTTCCTGGAAAAATTATTATGCTGTCTTATTTGAAGACGCGGCTTGTACTGCAAGCTACTCTATCAAAGAATTTGACCGTTTGTTTGAAGAAACCAAAAAATTCCACCAAGCACTCTTTTCTTCCACTCTTCCCGAAGCGGTATTGGATGCGGCATCTGCCAATCTATCAACCTTAAAAGGACCTACCATTTTCAGATTGACCGACGGTACTGTTTACGGTTGGGAAGGTGCAAACGAAGAAACAGGAAGTTGCGAAGGAACCTGTACTCATGTATGGAACTATGCTTATGCTCTCCCCTTCCTCTTCCCGAATTTGGAACGGACAATCCGTGACAGCGATTTCAAATACAACAGAAACGAAGACGGAAAAATGCGGTTCCGAATGTTTCTGCCCATGGAGTATGGTGATATCATTGCAAGATCCAATCCTTGGAGCAATCGTGCTTGTGTTGACGGCCAGATGGGCGGTATCATCAAAGCATATCGCGAATGGAAACTATGCGGAGACGATGCATGGCTTCGCAAAAACTGGGAAGGCATCAAACAATCCTTGGAATTTGCCTGGTCAGAAAAAAATCTTTTTAAATGGGATTTGGATAAAGACGGTGTCATGGAAGGTCGCCAACATAACACATTAGATGCAGAATTGTTCGGTCCCTCTTCCTGGATGCAAGGATTTTACCTGGCAGCATTGAAAGCTGCAGCAGAAATGGCTGAATATTTGGGAGAAACCGATAGCGCAAAAGAATATCGCGATTTGTTTGCAAAAGGAAAAGAATGGACGGATAAGAATTTGTTTAACGGTTCTTATTATATTCATAAAATTGAATTGTCCGATAAAAGCTTACTGGACCCTTATGCAGAACACAGTTCTGATATCTATCAATTGTATTGGAACGACGAAGCAAAAGAAATCAAATACCAAATCGGTGAAGGATGTGCCATCGACCAGGTATTGGCACAATGGCACGCAAACCTGTGCGGTTTGGGAGAAATTTTTGATTCAGAACAATTGCACACCGCTCTGCGCTCCTTGTATAAAAACAATTATAAACCAACCATGAGAAATTTCTATAATCCCTGGCGTATTTTCTGCATGGACGATGAAGCGGGAACTGTAATTTGCGATTACCCGGAAGGTGCAAAAAAACCTGCCATCCCCGTTCCCTATTGTCAGGAAACCATGCACGGATTTGAATATTCCCTGGCAGGTTTGATGCTGAGCGAAGGCATGATTGAGGAAGGATTAACTCTGATCAAGGCGGTACGTGACCGTTATACAGGAGAACACCGAAATCCCTGGAACGAAATTGAGTGCGGCAGTAATTACGCCCGTTCCATGGCAAGTTGGAGCTTCATCCCCATTTATTCCGGTTTTACCTTCGATATGGCGAAAAAAGAAATCGGATTCAAGCCGATTACAGAAGGAAAATTTCAATGCTTATGGAGTGTGGATTCCGCCTGGGGAACCGTTACCATTGACGACGAGGGCGCTGTGTTACAGATTTTAGGCGGAGAACTTACATTGAATCAACTCTCACTCCCCTTCTCTCAAGGAGAAATCATTGCAGACGGAACAAAAGCAAGCTTTCCTGTGATATGTAAGCAATCATTAATGATCAAAAAAGCATAACAAAAGGGGCTGTCTCACTAAAAGTGAGGCAGCCCTGATTTTTTGCACACAAAAAGCCGCTGAAGTATGGAAACTTCGCGGCTTTTGTGGTATCATGAAGTATGATTAGTA
>SVJP01000180.1 GCA_015068925.1 Oscillospiraceae bacterium | reverse complement strand
TTGCATCTTCGCCGCCCAATTCAATCACCACTTCTGTTCGGGGATAAAATCTTCTGACGCCCTCTGCGGTAGCAAACACTTCCTGAAAAAACGGAATACCGCTTTGATTACTGATTCCCAAAGCTGCAGAGCCTGTTACAGCAACCTTGATAGATTCCCCTCGGAGCAATCCACCCAATTCTCTGATTTTATCATTCAACACCTGACGAATGTTAGATAAATGTCTCTCATAACTTTGATACACAATTCGGTTTTGTGCATCCAAAACCACAGCTTTTAATGTGGTAGAACCAATATCAATTCCTAATTTCATACTCATAGCAATCACGTTCTTTCGACAAAATTCACCATTTCATATTATAATACAAATCCTTCATTCCGTCAAGAAGTCAACCCGTAAAGACTTTGTTAAGATTCACTTTTTTATCCCTTTTGCATATTGTAATAAAGAAACCATCTTAACAGGAGTGAAAACAATGAACTTATCAGAATTACCCATAGGAGCAACTGCCCGTATTTCAAAAATCAATCTGTCGGGAAATATTCAACAAAGATTGCTTGATTTCGGCATGGTAGAACACACGTCCGTCACTCATTTACAAACTGCAACCGGCGGTGATCCCTCCTCTTATTTTATTCGAGGAACAGTGATCGCATTACGAAAAAAAGATGCCAAGAACATTGAAGTGAATTAGGAGGAATTTATGATAAATCGTAGCAATCCCCAAGAAATTATTGTAGCATTGGGTGGAAATCCCAATGTAGGAAAATCCACCGTTTTTAATCAATTAACCGGTATGAACCAACACACAGGAAACTGGTCGGGGAAAACCGTTGACAATGCCGTGGGAAGATGTGTTTATCACGGTGTTCCCTATTTGTTTGTAGACATTCCGGGCACCTATTCCCTGTCTGCCAACTCTGCAGAGGAAGAAATAGCACGGGATTTCCTTTGCTTTGGTGATGCAGATGTAACTGTTTTGGTTGCTGATGCCACCTGTCTGGAACGAAATCTGCATTTTATTCTGCAAGTCAGAGAAGTGGTTTCGGGATTGGTGATATGCGTTAATTTAATGGATGAAGCAAAGAAAAAAGGATTGACCATTGATTTAAAAAAAATGTCTTCCCTGCTAAACCTTCCTGTAGTAGGAACCAGTGCAAGAAAAAAACAAGGGTTGGAAGCTTTGTGTCAGGAAATTGAAAAGGCAGCATTGGCTCCCTCCCTTCCGCAACCTGTTACATATGATAAAGCACTATCAACAATTGCACAATCATTATCCTTAAATCTTCCCGAAACTATTCCCCACTCTTGGGCGGCAATTCATCTGTTAAGCGGCAATCAGGAATTTCGAACATTTCTTACCAAACAAACAGGGGTGGATTTTTCTCATATCGAAAGCAAACCCGAATGGCAAGAACAAATTGTGATGGCTTCTGTTTTACAAGCAGAAGAAATTTATCGTCAATGTGTTACCTGTCAAAACGAACACTATCATCATCGAGATCGAATCTTAGACCGTATCTTCACCTCAAAGCTTACCGGAATTCCTGTTATGCTGCTATTATTGGGACTGATTTTCTGGATTACCATGGTGGGAGCCAATTATCCTTCTTCCTGGTTATCCTCATTTTTATTCAGCTTAGAGAAGCCTCTTAAGCAGCTCCTTTCTTTTGCTCCTTTTTGGATGCAGGAACTTTTGATAGATGGCATCTTCCGCACTCTTGCTTGGGTAATATCGGTCATGTTGCCCCCTATGGCAATTTTCTTTCCCTTATTTACATTACTGGAGGATTCAGGCTACCTTCCGCGGATTGCCTTTAATCTGGATCACTTGTTTTGCAAGGCAAACGCCCATGGAAAACAGGCTCTGACCATGTGCATGGGATTAGGGTGTAATGCTTGCGGTGTAGCAGGCTGCCGAATCATCGACTCACCTCGGGAACGTTTGATTGCAATTCTGACCAACAGCTTTGTCCCCTGCAACGGAAGACTGCCCACCTTGGTCGCCTTGATTTCCATGTTCCTGGCAAGTACTTCATCAGGCATGTCCGCTATCCTTTTAACCGCCACTATTTTATTAGGTGTTTTTATGACTTTGTTGGTATCAAAAATTCTTTCTTTCACGGTACTATCAGGCGTGTCATCCTCCTTTGTATTGGAGCTACCGCCTTACAGAAAACCCCAATTTGGTCAGGTGATTGTCCGTTCCGTGTTTGACCGTACTCTCTTTGTTTTGGGTCGTGCCGTTATCATTGCCGCACCGGCAGGTGCTCTAATCTGGATTCTGGCAAATGTAACCATATCGGATGTAACACTGTTACAGCATTGCACCCAATTTTTGAACCCCTTTGCTTCCCTGTTTGGAATCGACGGTGTAATTTTCTTGGCTTTCTTACTGGGATTTCCTGCCAATGAAATTGTAATTCCAATTATTTTAATGAGCTATTTAGCCACAGGGAAAATGGTGGAATACGAATCCTTAGAACAATTACGGGAACTGTTAACAGCAAATGGCTGGACCATCCAAACCGCCTTATCCACACTCATTCTTTGTCTGTTTCATTTTCCGTGCGGCACAACCTGTCAAACCATTTATAAAGAAACCAAAAGCATCAAATGGACGATCGTTTCCGTTGTTCTGCCTACAGCAATTGGTTTATTCCTTTGCTTTTTCCTCAACTTGTTTCTTCACATCATCACCATATATGGATAACTCTCTTTCATAGTAAAAACCACTTGATCAGATTTTCCGTTCAAGTGGTTTTTATTGTTTGGTCAAAATGAGCATTTATTTTTTGCCTGTTCCAACCCTATTTTCTTTTTCAAATATTTTTCTTTTGTTGCCATACCACCCCGAATATGTCGGACAGACTTGTTTTCCGCCAGTATCTCCCCCACTTTCAAAAACAATTCTCGGTTCAACCGTTCCAATCGCTCTGTTACATCCTTGTGTACCGTTGATTTGGAAACACCATATTTTTTTGCCGCATCTCTTACGGTTGCCCTGTATTCTATGATATATTCTGCAAGTTGTATCGTTCTTTCCTCGATGTAGGTGTTCAATCCACCGCCTCCCTTTTGACGCTTTACTCCACTATATGCAGTAAAATCATCAATTAGTACAATTAAGGAAGCAGTAAATAACCATCAAAAAATTTCCAAAAAAGAAAAATCCCACATGGTGAGATTTTTCCGCAACATTTCATCAATCCAATACAGATTCTTCTTCCCAACCGATTAAGGTACCCGTTGCAGCATCAATTTCAAATTCATACTCTTTGTTATTGTAAACAATGGTACCTTCATATTCCAATTTACCATCATCTTGGTCGGTTTTAAATTCCCGAATATCGCTCTCGGATGCACCGGGAATCTTTTCTAAAACAAGGGTTTTTGCCTGTTCCTCTGTGATTCCCGCAACAGGCACGTTTTCAGGCTGAGATGTATCTGAAGCAGGCTGATTCGAAGAAGGTGTTTTATTTTCCGCATCTGTATCGTAGGAAAGAACATCCCCTGTTTTTGCATCAATCTGATAATCGTACTCCTTTGAATCCTGGGTATAAAATTCTATATCATAAACACTTTTTCCATTTTCAAACTCTTTTTCGG
>SVJP01000179.1 GCA_015068925.1 Oscillospiraceae bacterium | reverse complement strand
GTTGAATAGAACAACATTCAAGATAACAGCACATCCCAAAACAAGGACTGTACATGTGGTTACAATCGTCTTCTTGCCTGCTTTGTTCAATAGGGTTTTAACCTTTTCTCTGATTTGGTTCATATTCATAAAAATATCCCTCCTGTCTGAATTACAATACAGTATATTAAGATTTCACCGAAAATATGTTATGTTCCTGCTACTTTTATTCGGTTGCTTGGAATCCCAAGTGCAGCTGAGAGCAAATCAATGATTTTTTGTTTTGTCTCAATATCATCTCCTCCTGTGCAAACTACCGCAATGCCTCTGATTTTTGGGTAAATTTCCAAAAGCTGTACGGTATTATTCTCCTCATTGTTGCTGACGATTACATAGTCTGTTGTGAAGTTTATGTTTTCTCCCCCTTTTGATTCTGTAATGTTTTGGGCATAGACGTATTCTGTGCTGCAATCAAGGGTAAGCAAGATGTTTGCCTCTGTAATTCCGGCAATGGAGGTACAAAGGTCCCCTATTCTTTGTTCCAGTGACTCCGTGTAGAAACGTACATCGTAATACCCTTCCTTTTCTGTTTCCTTATGTTTCTCGGAATTTGGCAATAATCCGTCTGACAACATTAGGATTACTCCAACCAAAATTCCGACTACTGATATCAGTGCGCCCTTATGTTTTTTTATGTTTTCTTTCATTTCCATATGTTGTTCCTAACTTTATTTTCCAAGAACCAGTATGTTTGTTTTTAGTTTTTCCTTTAAATCTTGCTGAATTAGCTTGGATGTTTCTGATGAACAGTCTATGATAAACACTTGAATTTCACATATTTCAGCCTCTTCCCCTTCCCCGTTTGTTATTACAGAAATATTGATTCTTTTCGAAACAATATCATATTCTGTGCAGATATATGTCATAATTGCATAAGCTGTTTCCGTAACAGTACTTCTTAATGCTGAATCAGATGTGGTTTTTGTCTCCCATTCATTTTCTGATATCTGAATATCAAAAAAGCTTTTAAAATAAGAAGCATCTTTTTTTGAAGATGTATAACCGTTTAATACAGGAATAAGAAGAGTGATAAGAAGCACAAGTCCACAGCAGTATTTTAACACCTTCTTTAAACCATTGGACTCAGGTGCAAGATACATAACTAAGCTGCAAATAACCGTTGTGGATATTAGACATTGAATGTAAGTGCTCATGCGCCGTTGCCTACCTTTACAAAAAGGATTAGCGCCATAATGAATAATAACGTGGTGGCACACACAACAGCAGCGAGAATGGTAAGAACAGATTTAAAACTGTCAATGATTTTTGCACTGTTTCCGCATCCCATAATATCCGCTGCCATATGACAAAATGACAAAAGAAGGCTGTTTACAAGAATAGAACATAAAACCGGTAAAATTAAAAGGAGAAGGAGAACAATTCCGCCAATTCCAACAACACTCCGGATTAAGCCGATCCCTTCTTTTAGTGTGGTCAAAGCTTCCGCCATTGTTCCACCGATGATGGGAATGAAACTGCCAAGAAAAAGTCGGGCAGTTTTCATCCCGAGGGAGTCTGCGCTTCTTGCAAGAACTGTTTGGATACCCAAAACAAAGGAAAAAAGTAGGGTGAAAACGGAGATCACCGTC
This sequence comes from Oscillospiraceae bacterium, assembly GCA_015068925.1. Taxonomy (GTDB): domain Bacteria; phylum Bacillota; class Clostridia; order HGM11514; family HGM11514; genus SIG438. Next base: position 2,089 of record SVJP01000179.1, on the reverse strand, counting down.
ATGAGAGCTTTCTTGAAGCCTTCTACAAACCCGTTAAAGCCAAATTCGTGAAAGATGGAACCGGAGATAGTAAAACCGAACAGCACTCCAAACATGGGTCGAAGAACCAAATTATTCAGATTACTCGTAATTCCGATGTACAAAAGCATTGCAGTTTTATGTACGGAAAGCTGAGTGAGAGAGCCTTCGATTAAGTAAATCCCTTCTGTGACCGGAATCATGACGTTTATAATACCGCAAAGACGATCAAGGTATGCACAGCACATTCCGATAATTCCTTCTGAAAGAACAACAATGACGGAAGCTATGCACAAATCGGAACACAGCTCAAAAACCTTTCCGAAGGAATTGCTCATCAAATCCTCCGAAAATGGTTTAATCGAGGCAATAATAATCAGCATTCCGAAGATGGCAAGTGCATTTTTTAAAGAAGGGAAAAAAATAGCCTCAATTTCACAGGTTATTTTTTCAATCCAATAGGAAACGGTAAACTTTTTTGATAATTCTCCCGCTGCCTCTATCGGTTCTTCGAATGATATTTCGCCGAGTTCACTTTGCAGCTCGGGAGGCAGTTGTTCAAAAAAACTGTTCCAGTTGTTGGATGAACCGTCAAAAAAGAATTCTTCTGCAAAAACAGGCGTACTCACAAGGAATAAAACCAAGCAGACAAGTGAAAAACAAGCAAAAACTGTCGGTATCCGTGTTTTTTTCATACGATCAGATATACTTTAAAGCTGTGATTGTTAATTCCCGAATCATAGGCAGACATACAACAAGAATTTCCGCCTTTCCTGCGGTTTCCACATATCCTGCAATGACCTCTTCCCCGCAGCATTTGCAGATTTGACGTGTGATTTCTGCTGTATAGGCAATTCCCAAGGCCTTGAGAAGAGGAAGAATATAATTTTTATTTGGCATACTTTCCGAAAGGGTTTGGATATACGTTGCTGCATCCCGGAAATGATACAGAATGACACCGAAAACCAAAACCCCGATGCACAATGTAATCATGGAAGCCTGTTCACGCCGTATTTCTTTTATAATCAAGCTTATAAAAACGGCACAAACGGAAACACCGCACAATCCCCAATACGTCATATTCCAAAAATTGTCCTGATTTCTCCAAATAAATCCCCGATTTCACTGACAAGAATCATCAGTACAAAGATAACTCCTGTGAGGGACAGGAGCATTGCCTGTTCATCCCTGCCCGATTTCGTGAGAATTTGATAAGCAACAGCAATCAGCAAGCCCGTGCCCGCAATTTTCAAAACCATTGTAATATCCATTTTATTTTAACCACCTTATTCAAAATTCAAACTTCAGGTATTTACACCAACATAAGAGCAATGGAAATGGCAGACATCACAGGGAGGGTTTTATACATTTTCATTCGCTGGCCTGTTTCCTCTTTTTCTCTTTTTAAAAGTGAACTCAGCTCGTTGTAGTAGTATTCACACATACGAATTTCCTCATCTTTATAGTTTTTTCCAACTCGACAGGCAAACTCATTGAAGAGTACCATTCCTTCCTTGCTGATTCCAAGAGTGGCATTTGCTGCTGAATCGAAGAGACCGTTCTGCATCGCTTGTCCTAAAAAGTAGCTAATCTCTTCGTCCCTTGATGAAAATGAAGCAATGATATCTTGAACGGGTGTCATAAATGCCTCAATATTGTTTTTGATATACAGAATCAGATTGCAAAGCTCCTCTGTTTGCTGTATACGACGTTTTGCCCTTCTGACTAATGTTACACTGTAATATACAGCCGATCCTATCATGATTGTTAGTCCAATAAGACGCAGGGGCATTCCTTTTATCCTTTCGTTGATCGTATTTCCATGCAATACCTCTTTTCGCTGTCATAAGCGGGAATTAAACCCACAATAGTATCGAAAATGTTGTATTCATTCATCATTTGCATAATTGGCTGCTTCGTAAGACTCTCATAGCATTCCGCGTGAATGGATGCACAAAGGTTGACTCCTGATCCAAAAGCGGTGATAATGGCTTCTGCGTCATCTTTTGTAATGATTTCATCACATATAATGAATTGAGGAGAAAGCGTCCGACCGCAGTTTCGATTCCTG
>SVJP01000178.1 GCA_015068925.1 Oscillospiraceae bacterium | reverse complement strand
GGCACTTCCACAGACGGTATGTCACTATCGTCCCAATACATACGGATGATTAAAGAACGGTTCACCTCTGTGCTGTCTGCCATCCAGATGTGGCGGATGATACCGGGGCCGTCGATTGCCGCCAGCTCAAAGGTTGCGCCCGCTTCAATTTCCACAGACGGGGAAATCTTCCAGCCCTGACCTAAGCCTTCGGCACATTCTTTTCCGGTTCCTTCCGTTGCCATACCGCCTTTGCCTTTTTCACCCTTGAAGTTTTCAGCAGTAATCGCACGGGATTCATAATGCTTTATATTCGATAAACCAAACATGATTGATTCCTCCTTAATGGAGAGATATACATATATTATCATTTTATTTCTTATTTGTCAAAATGAAAATAGCATATATTTGAAAAAGATTTGTCATTTATTTGCAAACTGCAGAAATCTACTGTTTTTCCGCATTTTTAATGTATTCCGAGGGCAAAAAACCGGTGTGGGTTTTAAAGCTTCGGGAAAAATCGTATATACTGGAATACCCCAGCGCCTGCGCAACATTTGTGATGCTTCCGTAGTCGCTTCGAAGCATCTCCTTTGCTTTCTCTATCCGCTTTCCGTGGATAAAAGCACCGGGAGATACGCCGTAAATTTCGGCAAACAGTTTCCTGAAATATACCGTGGAGCACCCCACCTCTTTCGCCAATACATCATTTGTGATATTTTCGCAGTAATGCGCTAAAATATAGTCCATGGCAGGTGCAACTTTTTTCTGTTTTCCGGTGGGCTGATACTTTTTTTCCTGTGCCTGCAAAGCCATAATCAGCAAGGAATAGCATTCTTTGATGCTTTCCATTTTACCAAAAGTGTTGTTACTATTTTGAATATGTTCCATTTTTCGGAACTGATTGTAAATTTTGTCGCTATTCCTTAAAGAAACAGCAATAATATCCTTCCATTCCTGCTTACTTTCAAATTCTATCACGATGAAGTGCCCTGCCCTGACGCATGTCCACTCATAGGAACAACCTTTTGGAAGAATCACTATATTATTTTTATTAGATGTCACGGTTTTTCCGTTTATACGGTATATGGTTTCTCCTTCATATTTTAAAATAATGCCCCAGCTGGCACGATTCTGCCGTTTCCCACCGCCGTTTTGTTCCGTGAACATAGTCAGAACCGAGCTAACATTTTCAATAACCATATTTGATAAATCATCTTTTCCCACACGCCTCACCTCTTCTGTATTTTATCACGGTTTCCATCTTTTTGTCAATTACTTTGAGTATCAAATTTGTTAAAAGTATCAGATTTGTTATTTACAAAACAGAGGCATTTGATATAATACAAACAAGAGGTGAATTTATATGAAAAAAATATCAACGATACCGGCACCTGCTGTTGCAGGGGTTGTGCGGGAGAAAACCGCAAGGGAGGCAATTGCGGAAATCAAAAACTGTATGTATGACGGCGCAGATATGATTGATTTGCATTTGTCGTGTCTGGAAAACTGCGACGTGGAAACAATCCAAGAAATCGTAAGCTCTACCCGTCTGCCTATTCTCGCTTTAAACTATAACGGCAAATACGACTGGACCCCGGCAGAATTGACGGAAGAAGAACGAGTGGAAAGCTTTCTGCGCGCGGTAGATGCAGGTGTAGCCGGAATCGATATGCAGGGATACACCTTCCATGTCCCCTCGAAGAACGGTTTCTGCGGCGAGGATGTCTACTCCTTCACCAAAGGAAATCCCAAAGAGGTTGTTACCGATGAAACTATCATCCAAAAACAATGCGACCTGATTGATAAGGTTCATGCAAAAGGCGCCGAGGTGCTTTTGTCCTGCCATCCCGGTATACCAATGAATTGTCAGCAGGTTGTGGAGCTTGCTCTGTTTTTAGAAAAACGCAATCCTGATATTATTAAAATTGTAACAGCAGCAACAAACGAAGATGAGCTTGTTGAAAGCTTTAAAACAATGGTTGCATTAAAAAAGGAAGTAAAAACTCCTGTAAGCTACCATGCAAACGGAAAGGCGGGCAGCCTGTCAAGAATAATCAATCCTATCTTAGGCGGACAGACCATATTTTGTGTTGACAGATTTTCCCAAAGCAGTACAATGGAACAGCTGGATTTAAAAACGGTTCGGGGTATTATTGATAATATGAAAAAAATATAGTGAGGGTGATGATGACAATGAAAAGATATGTGAACAAAACTGTAATGGTTACCGGAGGCGGAAAAAATATAGGCAGGCAAATCGCGCTTGATTTTGCAAAAGAGGGGGCAAATGTTGTTGTTTGCGACTATAATGAAAAGAATGCAGAACAGACTGTGTTAGAAATTAAGGCGTTGGGTGCATCGGCTTTATCGGCTGTTTGTGACGTAAGAGACCGGGACAAGATTTTCGAATATGTCGGAGAAGCAATAAAAAGATTCGGTGGAATAGATGTTTTAGTTAACAATGCAGGAGGAAGTGCCGGGCTTTTAGGAAAGCTTACCAGATTTGTTGATGCTGAGCCTGACACACTTGATTTTGTAATTGATACAAACTTAAAGGGGGCGATGCATTGCACACAAGCCGTTCTGAAACAAATGATAAAACAAAAATCCGGGAAGATCATCAATATTTCTTCCATTGCAGCACTTTGTGGGCTTTATGACAGGGTGGATTATGCAGCTGCAAAGGCAGCACTTATAGGTATGACAAAAGCTTTGGCAATGGAGATCGGGGAATACAATATTTGTGTGAACTGCGTTTCTCCTGGAGCAATTGAACGAGATGGATATCCGATGGAACATATGACATTTCTTGGTGAAAATGGACACGGTGGAACTCCTAAGGATATTTCAGATACGGTTCTGTTTCTTGCATCACAGGATTTTATAACAGGACAGAATTTTGTAGTTGATGGTGGAAGAACTTTGGGACCGGGTTGGCGTTAATGGAAAGGGAATAATTTGATATGTTAAATAAGCAAATATTTTTCACAGATGTTCATAAGGCGGAGCTTCTGGAAAATGAAGTCCGCAAAGTAAAGGAAAATGAAGTGCTTGCGAAGATGGAATATACAGTTGTGAGCGGTGGCACGGAAAGAGCCTGTATTATGGGGATGAACAATACTTCACAGAAATTTCCTATGTCTTTGGGATATTGTGGAGTGGGATATGTAGAAGAAGTTGGTAAGGATGTAAAAAAAGTGTCAGTCGGCGACAGAATTTTGGTTTATCACGGCTGCCATTCAAAGTATAATATCCGCACCGAAGATGAGATAACAAAGGTCGAAAACGATACCGTTTCGTCTCTTGAAGCGGCATTTGTTATTATCGCATCAATGGGCCTTGGCGGAGTAAGAAAGCTTGAAATTGAACTTGGTGAGTCTGCTTTGGTAATGGGACAAGGGCTACTTGGAATTTTTGCAACACAGTTTTTAAGGCTTTCCGGTGCAAATCCTGTAATTGCAGCAGACCTTAATCCACAAAGACGTGACCTTGCATTAAAGCTTGGCGCCGACTATGCTTTTGATCCGTCAGACAAAGACTTTGTGGAAAAGGTGAAAGCGGTCACCAAAGGCAGAGGTGTAAATGGCTGTGTTGAAGTAACAGGCATCGCTCAGGCAATGAATCAGGCACTCGAATGTGCCTCATGGATGGGCAGAATATCGCTCCTTGGTTGCACAAGAGTTTCGGACAGTGCAGTTGACTATTATCAGCAGGTGCATCGCCCGGGTGTAAAGCTTATCGGTGCACACAATTTTGTTCGCCCAAAGTATGAATCCTAT
>SVJP01000009.1 GCA_015068925.1 Oscillospiraceae bacterium | reverse complement strand
GAATCGCAGACAGTACGTGGGTACGGCAAGTGTTCATTTTGGCAAAAAGCAAGCAACCGCCTGGGAAATTCAATATTTTCCAGGCGGTTTTTTACGATTTTATTATAGATGAAACATCCATAATTCAATCTCTTTTCCTTTTGTGTGCTTGCGGTAGACCGACTTTTTCGACGGTCTGAGCCTCCCTCTTTGAGGGAGGACTGTAAGATTCGGCAATCGAAAAGCGATATAAATTCTTTACAGAATTTGCGATATGTGTGATACACGCGATATATCCTGACGGATGTGATATGTCCCTTCGGGACGAGAAGGACTCCGCCCGTCATTTTCTTTGAAAATGTCACTCTCCTCTGAGAGGAGGGCGAAGGTTCGGCGTTTCGGGCGAACCGTAATGATTTGCACCTACCGCTGCATCATCACCGTCTGACCGTTGATTTTCTTTACACTTTTTTCCAATTTGACTCTGGGAAGCATGAGTTCGCAGTTGCAGCCTTTGCATTTTATTTTAAAATCTGCGCCAATTCGCAGAGTTTCCCACTCTATACTTCCGCAAGGGTGCTTCTTTTTCAACTCCAAGGTATCTCCTACGTTAATTTGTAAGGGCATTTTTAGTTCTCCTTTTGTTTTTAAACAGAAAAAAGAGTGTAGCAAAATTCTTTTGCTACATCTCCCTTATCGTTTCTATTTTACTTCACCGAAGTCTATGACCTGACCCTTTTCGGCAGATTCAAATGCGGCTTCCATCACGCGCATTACCCGTTGAATCTGTGCATGGGTGACCAGCTGAGGTTCTGCACCATCCATTGCTTTGCAGAAATTACGGTAAAAATCATGCACGTCGGATTCGGGTCTTGCCAAATCGTATTCATCCACGGTTACATTGTCACGGGGTGCCATGGTTTTGGTGATTCCTGCTGCGGTCTGAACAGGCATTACGTCGCTTTCGTGCCAATGCTTGCATTTTACAACATGGCACTGTTGACGCCAGTCCGTAATCATGGCAGTACCCTTTTCACATTGCAGATAAAATCTGGGCATTGCGATAAAGTTATAAGTACCCACTTCCACATAAGCGGTGGAGCCGCTTTCAAAGGTAATGGTCAGCTTAAAGCCGTCATCCACTTCGTCGTTGGTAATATGGGTGGTGATACAGTAGATGGATTTGATTTTTTCATCAATCATCTGGAGAATCTGGTCAATCAGATGAACACCCCAGTCCAAAATCATTCCACCGCCGTGTTCCTTTTCGCATCTCCAGTCGCTAGGGATTCCGCGGGAGCCGTGAACTCTGGATTCAATGTTAATTACTTTGCCCAATTCTCCCCCTTTGATTAAGCCCTTCATTGCCAGAAAGTCAACATCCCAACGTCTGTTGTGATGAACGGTGAACAATCTATCACAACGCAAGGACGCATCCACCATTTCTTGCACCGCTTCACTGGACATTTCCACAGGCTTTTCGCAGATGACATGCTTTCCTGCTTCCAAGGAGCGAATGACCAAATCTTTATGTAAATCATTGGGAACGGCAATGACAACAGCATCGACTGCACTGTCTGCCAGCACTGCATCCATGGAATCGTACACAAAAATGCCCTTTTCCCGAGCCATTTCATTCCGAACCTCGCGAATGTCATAAATACCTGCCAGCTCCACTACATCACTTTTTAATGCATGGTCAGCATGCCAGCCGCCCTGACCGCCGTAGCCTACGACTGCAATTTTCTTTTTCATATTTTAACACACCTTTCGGTTTTTCAATTTCTATCCCTATTATAAAGAAAATTTTCAATTTTGTAAAGCTTTTTCAAGGAATTTTAAAAAAATTTTAACATTCTCTATATTACATCATGTTTCATTCTGTTTTATTGGTGTTTTTTGCTATGGATTGGCGGGTGTTTCGATACCTTACGGTGCGATATGTCCTGACGGATACGATATGTCCCTTCGGGAAGAGAGCAAGACTCCCTCCCCGAGGATGTGGGGGTGTGAAACAACCTCGGAGGGAGTCTGACTCCTCCGTGAGGAGAGCTTATCGTACCAAAACAAATAAGGGATGCAGTTGTTAAATGCTATCCCCGGAAAATGTATATTTTAAAAAGAGGGTGTAGCAAAATGCACAGATCGCACAAAGCAGAAAAATCCTTTATTCAAGCCATTCAGATAAACTAAAATTTCATGAACAACAGAAAACAGGAGGTGAAAATTTGTAATACAACAAATTTTATTTCAATGAATGCTTTGTGCTACGAACAAAACTCGTCTCTCGACGTACCTTTGTATGCCTTCCGGCGAGACAAACGGGATGATAATCCCGTTGCAGCCTGTCGATAAACCTATCGTCAGGCTGGCAGACCAAGAAAAAGGAAGGGATATTTTGTCAAAATGAATCGCAGACAGTACGTGGGTACGGCAAGTGTTCATTTTGGCAAAAAGCAAGCAACCGCCTGGAAAATTCAATATTTTCCAGGCGGTTTTTACGGTTTTATTATAGATGAAACATCCATAATTCAATCTCTTTTCCTTTTGTGTGCTTGCGGTAGACCGACTTTTTCGACGGTCTGAAACGGGATGATAATCCCATTGTTAGGTTTTGTCCATTCTGCACTGTTTTTCTTCCATCCTAAAACGTCGTGGCTGTAGCAAAATAATTTTTGCTACAGCCCCTTTGTCATGTTGATTGCTTATTTTGATTCTCCTCTGTGCATGAATGATACATATGATTTTATTTTACAATTTCTGCAAGGTTATGTTCTTTTATTTCAAATATCTCTGCCAAAATATCCGCTCTCGGGAACCATTTTTCATGCTCGTCAATGCCATGGGCATCACTGCCGAAAACAAATTGACAGCCTGCTTTTTTTGCAAGTCTAATGATGTTTGCATAAGGCAAGGCGGCAATTTCATCAGCATCATAGGTTTCTACGGTTGTTCCGTTATCCATTTTTCGGAAGCATGATGTGTTGATTTCAACAGCGATACCTTTTTCTGCGGTTTTTTCAAACAACCGAAGATAACAGTCGTCGGAAATCATATCATATAAAAGGTCTCTGTCATAAGGCGTGCCTATGGCAGCAAAGGGGTGTGCCATCGAGCCGATATAACGGCTGACATCACAAGTGATAATATCTTCATAGGCTTCAACCATAGCTTCTGCCGTTTTTTGAGGATTTGCCAACGTTTCCTTGGTCAGAAAATGATGGGTATGACTGCTTGCGGCGGTGATAAAATCAAACTTTTCAGCAGTTTCCGAGGTGATAATCAATCCGCCGTCTTTTGGACTGTATTCCGCCTCGCATCCGAAATAAATTTTGAAGGGAACTTTTTCTTCTTTTTTTATCTCTTCTTTGATTTTTGCCAAATATGGGTAGTCGTATTGAGCAATCCACTCATTTTCAGGCTCAGCCTTGGAGCAATCCCAAAAATGGTCGGTAAAAGCAATTTTTTTCAAATCCGTCTGACGGAATCGTTCAAAATAATTTTTTATGGTTGCACTCTCGTCAGCGCAAAAAGAAACTGTTGTATGCAAATGAAAATCGTGTTGAATATGCATCTTTTTCCTTCCTTTATTGCCCCAACCAACGGTCAGAGGTTTCTTCCACCGCTTTCCCTTCCTTCAGAGAAGCGGGGAGATTTAAAATTCTTTGGTTTTTGGAGCCTCGGAACAACAGTGCCAGGCTTCGTTGTTCCAGCAGGAAGGGCCCGTCAATCAACACATCGCAAAGAGAAAGCAATTCCTTCACATCAGGGTCTTCCATTTCCAACAATTGTTCAAAGGTATAACCCGAATAAATGGCAATATCCAAACCGCCTTCCCTTACCATACGACAAAGGGGAATGAGGGCTTTTGCCTGACAAACGGGTTCCCCTCCGCTCAAGGTGATTCCCGAGAGCATTGGATTTTTCAGGATTTCCTGCCCGATTTCTTCAGCCTCACGCAAAGACCCACCCTCGAAGGGGTGAGTCTGAGGATTGTGACAGCCTGGACAATGGTGCGGGCATCCTTGTACAAATAAAGTATACCGCAATCCGGGGCCGTCGGTGATAGAATCATTCACCGTTCCTGCCACGCGGATTTTATTCTCACACATGATGCTTTACCCGATCGGCTTCTTCTGCACGCTTTGCATCGTTAAACCGATCTAAGGTTCCTACCAGATAACCTGTAATACGGCGGATTCTGTTGAAGGGAACATCCCCTTCTTTCCGTCCGCATTTGGGACATTCGTCATCAATTACGCCTCTGTAACCGCATACCGGGTCACTGTCAACAGGATGGTTGATAGAACCGTAACCAACGCCTGCTTCCTTCATGGTACGAACCACCTTTTCAAAGGCTTCTAAGTTGTTGGCAGTATTTCCGTCCAATTCCACATAAGTGATATGACCTGCATTGGTCAATGCATGGTAGGGTGCTTCAATATTAATTTTGTCGTATGCGCTGATTAAATGATAGACAGGCACGTGGAAGCTGTTGGTATAATATTCACGGTCGGTAACGCCCGGAATATCGCCGAATTTCTTTCTGTCCATGCGGATAAATCTTCCCGACAAGCCTTCTGCGGGAGTTGCAAGCAGGGTAAAGTTCATCTGTTTTTCCTGGCTTAAGCGATCTAAATAGTCACGCATAAAGCCTACAATTTCCAACCCTAAAATACGGGATTCTTCCGATTCGCCATGGTGCTTTCCTGTTAATGCAACCAGTGCTTCTGCCAAACCGATGAAACCTACGGACAGGGTGCCGTGCTTCAAAATTTCTCCTACCTCTTCGTCGGGAGATAAAGTATCAGAGTTAATCCAAACTCCTTGTCCCATCAGGAAGGGGAAATTATGCATCTTCTTTTTGGCAACAATTAAATAACGGTCCATCAACTGCTTGGTTACTAAATCAAGCTTCCGTTCCAGTTCTTCAAAGAACCATTCCAAGCTGTGATTGCTCTTGATGGCAATACGGGGAAGGTTGATGGAGGTAAAGCTTAAGTTACCGCGGCCAAATGTAATTTCATTGTTGGTATCATGAACGTTCCCGATAACACGGGTTCTGCAGCCCATATAAGAAATTTCGGTTTCGGGTCTGCCGGGTTTATAATATTTTAAGTTATAAGGAGCATCAATAAAGGAGAAGTTGGGGAACAATCTCTTGGCACTGACACGGCATGCCAGACGGAACAAATCGTAGTTGGGATCTTCCGGATTGTAGTTCACGCCTTCCTTTACCTTGAAAATATGAATGGGGAAAATGGCAGTTTCGCCAAAGCCCAGACCTGCTTCTGTTGCCAAAAGCACGTTTTTGATAATCATTCTTCCTTCGGGAGAGGTGTCGGTTCCGTAGTTAATGGAAGAGAAGGGAGTTTGTGCACCTGCACGGCTGTGCATGGTGTTTAAGTTATGCACCAACGCTTCCATTGCCTGATAGGTTGCTTTATCCGTTTCAGCCAGAGCGTTCTTTTCTGCAAAGGCATGAACTTTTTTCAGCAAATCTTTGCCCAAAATGGGTTCAAAAACCTCTTGTTCCTTCTTTTGATATTTGAATTCTTCCATGCTGAGTCTTGGATAAAGACCTGTTTCTGCCTCGATTCCCTTCACCAGAGCCATCCATTCTTCCTCTGTTTTGCTTTCCTCGGAAAGAAGAATCGCTGCCTTTACAAAGTTGGCTGCATACAATTTTTTGTATGTTTTTTCAACACCCTTTGCCAGACCGTAATCAAAATTGGGGATACTCTGACCGCCGTGCTGATCGTTCTGGTTGGACTGAATGGCAATACATGCCAAGGCTGCATAGCTGCGAATGTCGTTAGGTTCGCGGAGATATCCGTGACCGGTGGAAAAACCGCCTTCAAACAGCTTGGAAACATCAATCTGACAGCAAGTGGTTGTCAATGTATAAAAATCAAAGTCATGAATATGGATGTCGCCTTCTCGATGTGCCTTACTCTGTTCAGGAGGAAGGATGCATTTTTCATAATAATCCTTTGCACCTTCAGAACCGTATTTTAACATGGTGCCCATGGCGGTATCACCGTCGATATTGGCGTTGTCACGCTTCATGTCGCTTGCCTTTGCATCAGCAAAAGTAATTTCGTCGTACACCCGCATCAGCTTGGTGTTCATTTCGCGGTTACGGCTTCTTTCTGCACGATATAAAATGTATTTTTTAGATACAAATGCATAACCGTTTTCCATCAAAACAGTTTCCACCGTATCCTGAATATTTTCAATTCCCGGAGTTGCACCCGTGAATTGACTTTGTAATTTCTGCTCAACCAATTCTGCAATTCTTCTGCTTTCCTGGGGATTGTTCCGTCCGCAGGCCTGCATCGCCTTATCAATGGCTTTTTCTATTTTCGCGATATCATAGGGAACTTCGCGACCGTCCCTCTTTACAATAGTTTGAAACATCCTTTTCAACCTCTTTCTTTTCATTTTCCTATTCACTATATCTTGTGTGCATTAAAAGTTTACCACACAATATCTTCTGTGTCAATAGGTTTTTGGGATGTAATCAAATTGTAAAGATTCTATCATATTCCAGTCATTAATTTTTCTTCCAAATTAGGAAATTAATGGAAATCTATTTTTAATTAGGTCAGTTTCACCTTGATATCAATAGGTCAATGCGCCATAATGAAGATGAGGTGAGGGAAAATATGAGAAGATTATCTGAATTGCGAAAAGAAAAAGGATATACCCAAGTGAAAATGCAAATGTTGACAGGGATTGACCAAAGTGATTATTCAAAAATTGAAAACGGAAAACGGTATTTTACCTTTGAACAGTGCAGGAAAATTGCATTGGCACTCAATACCAGCATGGACTATCTCGCAGAATTGACAGATGAAAAGGACTCGTATCCAAGAAAAAATGAGTTCGCAACGATGCCGAACTCATTTTTTACAATTTAAAATACTTTAATTTCTCGTCCGCCGTTACCGATGTCTGAAATGTAGCAGGTGGGAGCATAACCGATTTTTTTGGTATAAACTGTTTCGATTTTCTGAATGAAAGCTTCCACCGCATCTTCACGGACAATGCTGACGGCACATCCGCCAAAGCCTGCGCCCGTCATTCTGGCACCGATACAACCGTCAATTTGAATGGCTTCTTCTGCCAGAGTGTCAAGCTCAATTCCCGTTACCTCATACAAATCACGAAGAGAATTGTGAGAAGCAATCAACAGCTTTCCGAATGCATCCAAATCATTCTTCTTTAATGCTTCCACGGAACGAAGCACTCTGTCATCCTCGGCAATCACGTGTTCCACCCGTTTTCTTACCACGGGATTTGTAATCACCCCTTTGTGTTCTTCGAACTCTTTCATGGAAATATCACCAAGGCACTCTGCATCGGGCAGAACGGTTTGCAATTGAGCCAACCCTTCTTCACATTCACCCCGACGTTCATTGTACTTAGAATCTGCCAGACTTCTTTTCTTGTTGGTGTTCATCAACACAATCTTATACCCGTCAATTTCCACGGGAACCAATTCATAATCCAATGTTTTGCAGTTTAAGAAAATGGCTTTGTTTTTCTGACCCATTGCAGAGGCAAACTGGTCCATAATACCGCACTTAACGCCCACATAATTGTGCTCACTCCGTTGGCTGACCTTTGCTAAGTACACCATGTCCGCCTCACGGCTTACCCCTGCCTTTTCATCTGCCATGGTAGAGAATGCCAAAGCCGTTGCCACCTGAATTGCCGCAGAGGAGGAAAGACCGCCGCCCAAGGGTACCGTATCGTCATACAGCATATCACAGCCTTGCAAATCATAGCCGTCCTGTTGCAATTCGTAAGCCACGCCCAGCTGATAATTGCCCCATTTCAAATCACGGTAATCGTTCAGCTTATGAATGTCTGCCTCCACCACTACTTCCAAATCGGTAGCGGAAAGACGGATGATATCATCCTCTCTGGGACGAAGGACAATCAAAGAACGCATGGAAATAGCGGCGGGAAACACAAATCCACCGTTATAGTCTGTGTGTTCTCCAATCAGGTTCACCCGACCCGGGGATGTAAACACACGGATTCCTTCTTCTGTTCCGCCGTATCGTTTTATAAATAAATCAATCACTTGTCTGAGTTCCATTCTTTTTCTCCTTAATAATTTATTTTTCGATCCACACCCAATCCGATTTTGGTGATATGGATGATATGACCTTCTCTGTCTACTGTTACCACATCAAAGGATTGTTCCGTCGTTGTTCCGGCAATTCTCTTTTTTCTCAGAGGAAGAATCATATCTTCGAACACATCACAGGTTGTTGAAATATAGGGAACATTCTTTACAACTCTGTTTCCGTCATAATGAACATGGCCATAGAAATAGCCAATCAATTCCCCTTTTGAATCGGAAAAATCACAATTCACGGATACAGAACCGTACCGAGGAACACAAGAACCGGAAAATTCGGTTTTGTTTTTATAAGCCTGAAGCAAAGCAATCATCAATTTGCCGTCTTCCTGAAATTCCTGATCCAAAGGACAGTGAGACCCAATCACCACAGACCAATCGTCCTCGGGCACCGTTCCCAAAGCATGAATCGTCAAATCAAATTGCTCCTGCCCGAATCGGAAAATCCGCATTTTGGGATATTCGGAGGTGCCGTCCTCCAAAAGCTGATACTGGTTACAACAGGAGTTCAGCATAATAAATCTTACTTTATTGACTTCATCATCAATATAATAGCCGTTTGCACCGCCTCGGTCGAAGGTTGCCTCCTCCAAAGAGGAAAGCCTGTCATAAAATTCTTCCCGAATTTCTTGGGGAGTCAGATTGTTCACATAAGCATGCCACCGATTGGGCTCTTTTTCTCTTTGTTCCTCTGTTAACCAGCCATAGCTTCCGTCATGATTCCCTTCTGTAAAAAGAAGGCAGTCTTTCACAGGCTGAAACATTTCCCCGATGAGCTTGTTTTCCTCTAAAATTTCTTCCTTTGTATCATAGCAACCGCTGGTTTGCACATCCCCTAAGCACAGGGCAAAGGTGGTTTTTTCCGTATGCTTGATGATTTCTTTGGCAAGCAAAGGAGTGATTTTTCCCACATTTCTGGGATAGTGCATATCGGTCATCACAACAAAGCTGAAACTGTTCTTTTGTTGCAGCTCATTGATTTCCGCAATTTTTTCTTCCAAATGTTCTTTCCAGTACTCGGGAACCCGAGAATCAAACAGAATACTCATGGTTATTCTCCTTTTGTCATAAACTTTTTGTAAGCTGCTCTGAGCTCTTCTGCCTTTTCTTCGGGAGCGGTGGGATTACAATGTGCCCATGCACCCGTTTCGCTGGATGCATTGAACTTCTGCTTATCGGCAGACCGCATGGGAGGATAAAATTTAATATGGAAATGATAATACTCGGAAACGTCCTCTGAATTTACGGGATTTTGATACATGCACATCATATAAGGGAAGGCATAATCAAAAAGGGAATCCAGTGTTCCTGCAGTTTCACGCAGAATTTTTGCCAGATTATCCCGTTCCGAATCGGTCAGCTGAGTAATGTTTTGCACATGGCGTTTGCTCATGATATACATGCCGTAAGGATATTCGGAGAAGAAGGGCAGGAAGCTGACAAAATCTTCGTTTTCAATAATCACACGGCTTCCGCTTTTCTGCTCATCGGCAAGCATATCGCAAAGCATACAGTTTCCTTTTTCTTCTTTATATTCTTTACAAGCATCCAATTCCAGCTCCAACCGTTTGGGTAAATAAGGATAGCCGTAAATCTGACCGTGGGGATGAGGCATGGTAACGCCCACCACCGCACCGCGGTTTTCAAACATAAAAATGTACTTGATTTTTTCGTCCAGAGAAAGTGCCGTGAACCGTTCTGCCCATAAATCAACCAGCTTTCTGATATGGCTGCTTGGCAGCTCGGGTAAGGTTACGGTATGCTCGGGACTGTAAAGAACCACCTCGCATTTTCCGTGACAAGGTGCCGTTTTATAAAATTCTGTTTCCACATCGTCAGGCTGGGGGGGATTCTGAGACAGGGCAGGAAAATCATTATCATATTTGTACACATCATAATGCTCCGGCACCTTTCCCGACCCGGGACAAAAAGGACACCAGTCCTTGGGCATCTGGGGTCTGTTCTGACGGTGAGATGCAATCATAATCCAATCCTTGGTTAAAGGATTCCATCTTAATTCTGCCATTTTTAATCTGCAACTCCTTTATTTGGTTATTCCTTCTTATTATATCGTAAAATCGCCATTTCGTCAACTGCTTTTCCCGCCTTTTTCAGGAAAAATAAAAACAGGATGCCGTCATACATCCTGTAAAATAAGAAAAAAGGGGAGTTGCCTCCCCACTCTCAGATTCAACAATGAATGTGCAAAAAAAAGCACGTCCCCATGTACAATAAACATAGGGGAGATAAAACAGGATGTTCTTACTGACACAAATTATTTTAGTCTAATTCGGCAATCCATTTCTTTGTAGTATCAATGGTTTCCAGACCGATATCCTGAATACAGTTAGAGCAGAAGATCAAGCCCTTGATTCTTCCTTCGGTTAACCATTTCTTGTAGGTTACCAGCTGATGGTCCATCAATTCGGGAGTCATGGGGCACTTGTTACCGTAATCCCAGAAATAGCATCCCACATAAATCTGTTGCTTGTCCGTTACAATGCGTTCCAATTTTTCCAGGTTCTTTTCCAAATCCAACAGATTGGTTCCCTTCCAGGTCCAGAAAGAAACAATGTCAAATTCATGCAACTGTTCCAAAATGTCTTCATCCAATTGATGCTCATAAATAACAGCCCATAAATCCATGCCGTTTTCATGCAGCTGGTCTGCACATTGGCGAAGCATGGGAGCAGTATAGGTTTCCCGTCTGGCAGGAGTGAAGAAATCGTCCATCACACCGCCCACCAAGGTAGGATATTTTGTCTTCAGGTCGAGTACGGCATCCAAATCGCTGATGCCTTCCGAGGTACGGACAGAACTTTCGTCACCGATAACAGACCAAACTACCTTCTTAAAATCTTTCAATTTTTCCATTTCGTTATCGAAGGGAGGTGCAGGAATACTGCCCATGGCGATACGGCACATATTGGGAATGCCCAACTGCTTTGCACCTTCTGCCGGTTCCATTTTGTTCACTCCCGGTAATTTCCACATATTGTCATTGACCTCGTGGTGGGTTCCGGGGTCTTGTCCCCAAAGCCATAATAAATCTTTTAAACTCATAGAAATCCTTCCTTTTTTTGTTTTTCTTTTATCTTATCACATCTCATTCTCCTTGTCAATATCAGAAGAATAAAAAGGGAGACATGCAAAAAAGCATATCTCCTGTTAGCGTCATGCGATAAAAACCATTCCGCCGAGAGGAACCCTGATGGCGGTCAGGTTGCTTTCCAACAAGCCTTGTTCCAGCTCTTCTCCCATACAATTGACCACCTGATAGGGTCTGTCCTTCAAATTCTTGAATAATAACTCCTGATATCTTGTGGCATTCACCGCAATCAGTTCTTTTTCTCCCGAGCCTTCAATCAAACAATCGGTATATGCCGTGTAAATAGAGGTATCCCCCTTCTTTGCACACACAATACTGTACCAGCTTTCGGGATTTTGGGCAACAATTTTGCCGTTCAACAAGGTATCTCTGTTGGTTTTCCAAAAAGCAAGATAAAACTGAAGCATTTTTTTATGGTCGGGATTCATCCGCTGAAGCTTCATGGAAATCTGGGGCACCGAATACAACACACTGGCAAGCTGAATTGCCGCACTTTCCACAGAATCCTCCTCGTTCCACATAAGCATATCGGAATGAACCGGTGTTGCTCCCGATGTAAACCGCATATCTACAATGTTTTTACGATTGATAATCGCGTCATTGGGACAATCATGCACCCGAAGCATATTTCCGTATTTTCTGATGGCAGGGCCGATATACGCCTGCCGAAATTCAATCAGAACATCTTTTTTTATTTCCTTCAAAGCCTTTGTAATATCCGTCATCAAAACATCAATGGCATCCTCTAAGGACTGATAATCTCTGCGGGGGTCATATCGAAGGGATGCTCCGCTCAACAGATACATGCTGATAAAGTCAAGCTTTAACCCGTCCGCATCCCATTCTGCCAGTGCATTTCGAAAGGTTTGAATCAAAAATTCCCGCACCTGTTTGTATCGGGGGTCTAAGCACCAATAGGTTTGGTTATTGCCTGTGCCGTCCAACAGCATATCCCGAAAACGTTCATAATTTTTGCTCTTGATGCCCACAAAGGGAAGGGAATACCATAGCATCATTTTCATGCCTGTGTCATGCACTCTTTGGACAAACTCCTTCATGTCGGGAATTTTGGAGGTTGCCACCTCCCAGTCGCCGCAAAAATCATAACCCCGATTGTTGTCATCCGTTTGCCAACCGTCATCTACAATCACAGTATCTAACCCTATCGCTTTGGAAAGCTTACATTCTTTGATGATATCCTCCACATCCAGATTCTGATGATAGCTGTACCAAAGAGAATTGACGGGATGCTTTGCATACTCCGGCACATCATTGGGAACATAACCGCACTCCTGTTCCCACCAGGATACCACATCATAAATACTGTCATAATAAGCAATATCACGGGTATCAAGCCGTACCACGGCACCATATTCTGTCAACGGAGCAACAGAGCTTGTGAAAAAGGTAATGTTACATTCCACACAGGCATCCTCTTCGCAAATTCCCGTTGCAATACTGACGGGCGTATGGGCGTCGGATAGGGCAATGGTCATTCTGTTCTTTCCTTGAAGAGAAATAACCGAGTGAAGGGGCATCCAGGCAGACAGACTTGAGGTTGTTTTTCGTTTGGACCAGTTGGGTCCCAGCTCTCTGGTTCTCAGATTGGGATTCCAAACAGAATAACAGTCCTTTGCGGGAAATTTCCATTCCAATGAAAAGGGTTGAGGAATTTCCTCCTTTGGTTGTTTCATTTTGATATGGATGAATAATACCCCGTCGGTTTCTGTTTGTTTTTCAATGACAATTTCCCGTTGGGGGTTTTCCTGTACAATTTTAACTTCCATCAGCACCCACTTCTTCCTGTAATTTTTCTTTATCATATCACATCCCATCCTTGTTGTCAACGGGCGATGGGATAAAAAAAGACCGAATCCTGAAATGGGATTCGGCTTTCCAAATATAAAATAAAAAAAGGAGGGAAAATGAAAAAACTTTTAACAACGTTACAAGTTAATTATATCACCCTTTTCTTAATTTTGCAATACATTTTTCCGACGAATATAACAAAATATCACTTTATTTTTTGTGCAAGTTTAACAATTAAGACTCTTTTTTGAGG
The DNA here is from genome assembly GCA_015068925.1 of Oscillospiraceae bacterium. GTDB lineage: Bacteria > Bacillota > Clostridia > HGM11514 > HGM11514 > SIG438. The sequence continues at coordinate 15,575 of SVJP01000009.1, read as the reverse complement.
AAAAGTAAGGGGAGCAGAGCACAACCCATATGAAAGATGTGCCAAACCCGAAAGGAAAGCTGCCACTCCGTTTCTACCGTCACACCCTGTTTGTGAAATTCGGGCAACATTTGAATCTTTGTTTGCTCCACACCGATGAAATGCTGCAGCATAGCATAAATGTCATACACAATTCCAGAAACGGTACCGTAGGCAAGTGCCGTGACTGCCGCGTCCTCAAAACCACCCACATACAAAAACTCCAGCCGTTCAATCCGCAGTCTCTTTGAGCCGCGGTGCAAGGCTTTTTTTAGGTATTTTTTGCTTTTTTTATAAAAGGATTTGAATTGTTTGATTTGCTGTAACAATCCGTCTGATTGCTGTTCTTTGGGAGAAGATGCATTTTTTTTCTTCTTCTTTTTTTGTTTCAGCAAAATGCCCCATACCCGAATACGGACATAAGAGGCCTTTTCACGATAGCCAAAGACGATTTGGATTTTGGTCAGGAGTAACAATAATAATAGCAATAACAGCAATCCGGTAATCAGAACTTTTCCCATCTGTTCCACTCCTATGCCTGTTCCTGTTTCATTTGCTCTAAGGTTAACTGTTCCATTCCTGCAAGTAAATCGGTTCCGGGAAGCTCTTCTAATGAGCTTAAGCCGAAGCAACGCAAAAATTCTTGGGTGGTTCCGTACAAAATGGGTTTCCCGGGAGAGGGGTGACGACCCCGTTCTTCAATCAAATCTCGGGATAACAGCTTGTTAATTACCCCCGAACAATCCACACCTCTGACCTGCTCAATGACCGATTTGATTACAGGCTGATGATAGGCAACAATGGAAAGCACCTCCAATGCCGCACGGGACAAGTCGGGAGATTTGGCAGGATTTAACAGCACCTGAATAGATTCAAAATGCTCTGAACGGGTGCAAATCTGATAACTGTCTTCCAATTTGATGATACGAAGTCCACCGTGTTTATAATTATACCGACTCATGAATTCATCCAGCATTTCCTGCATTTTTAACGGTTCTTCCTCCAATGCCGCCGCAAATCGCTGGACGGAAACAGGGGTTCCTGCTGCAAACAACATTGCTTCAAACATGGAGTCAAGCTCCTGATTGGTCATTTGTTCCATTGGTTGCACCCTCCTTTAATCCAATTTGTACCTCTCCGTCTGAATATACCGTAATTTGTCCGCCTTTTAGCAGTTCCAAAATGCCTAAAAACATGGCAACAACATGTGCCTTGGAAGGCAGAGAACGAAACAACCAACGGAAAGGACATTTCTTTTTCTCTCTTAACAATTCGGTAAGCTGTGCAATTTTCGATTGAACCGACACCTTTTCACGCCCTACAATCTCTCCAAAAGCACGATGGGGAATCAACTCCTCATCCTTGCGGTTTTGTAACAACTCTTTGAAAATTTCATACAAATTTTCTACAGTAATATGTTCCAGATTGTTTTCAATTTTTCCTTTGGGCAGTTGATCGGGTTCCTTACAAATCATGTATTTCCCAATAGGCTCCCGTTCCTTTAAGTAGGCACTTGGCTTTGTATTTTGCATATTCCAGCAATTTTTCCACAAGCTCGGTTCTGGGGTCCTCCTCCTCTTCTACCATGGGATTCACAGGGAGAAGCATACGGGATTTGATATACAAAAGCTGAGCCGCCATGGCGACAAATTCGCTTGTAATCTCTAAATTCAGTTCTTTCATTTTTTCTAAATATTCCATATATTGTTTGGAAATTTCAGCAATGGGAATGTCATAAATACTGACCTTGTTTTGCTGAATCAGGTAAAGAAGCAAATCCAAAGGACCTTCAAATACTTCCAAACTATAGGACAATTGCTGGTTCATCACAAAAACCTCACAATCCAAAGAATTATGGTATTGACAATATGTAATAACAGCTCCGTCAAATTATCTACGCCTCGGTTTAACAGGCCGTCAAAGGTATCATTCAAGTAAACCAATGCTATCAAAAGAATAAATCCGTACCGTTCATACCGAAGTACAAAACGGTATGCTTTTTCGGGAAGAAGGGCAAACACTACCTTGGAACCGTCCAGAGGGGGAATGGGCAGACAGTTGAATACCGCCAAGCCCAGGTTCATCAATATCATGGTCCATATAAAGTCAAGCACCAACTCGTGTACCGGTACAAAAATCTGAACAATGCCGTAAATCAGCAAGGTCAGAAATGCCAGTAAAATATTGGAGATGGGTCCCGCAATGCTGACAAGCACCGTTCCCAACCGAAAATTTTTATAGTAATTGGGGTTGATTGGCACAGGCTTTGCCCAACCAAATCGAAACACCAACATGAAGAGTGCGCCGATCCAATCCAGATGATGGAAGGGATTCAGAGACAGCCTTCCCATCCGCTTTGCAGTAGGGTCGCCCAGCCAATAAGAAACCAGTCCGTGACTGCATTCATGCACCGTCATACAAAGCAAAACCGCAATGGCAGAGCTTAAGAGCCTCGCGCCTTCATCAAGCATATCCTTTCACCTTCTTATACGTCATTACGAATCAAATCTTCATAGCTTTCCCGACGGACGATCACCCGTGATGCCCCGTCCTTTACCATGACAACTGCGGCTCTCGGAATCCGATTATAATTGCTTGCCATGGAATAATTATAGGCACCTGTGGAAAGCACTGCTAAAATATCTCCTGCTTTCGCCTCTTGAAGTGCCACATTTTCTCCCAGCAAATCTCCCGATTCGCAGCATTTTCCCGCCACGGTGACAGAAGCTGTTTTTTCTTCCTTTGCTTTATTGGAAAGGAGCATTTCATATTCGGCTTGATATAAAATATATCGGGGATTGTCGCTCATGCCTCCGTCCACCGAAACAAAGGTGCGGACATCAGGAATTTTTTTGACAGACCCTACGGTGTATAGCGTGATGCCCGCTTCTCCTACAATGGAACGACCCGGTTCCATGAGAATGAAGGGAAGCTCCACATTACGGTCATGGGCAATGCTCTTAATTGCTTCCGAGATTTTTTTCATATAGTCTCCATAGGCAATGGGTTGATCCTGTTCTGTATAACGGATGCCGTATCCGCCGCCCAAATTCAGCACCTTCAGGGTAACACCTAATATCTCCCGTACCTGCACCACAAAATCCATCATTCGTTCTGCTGCCAACAGGAAGGGCTTTTCGTCAAAAATCTGTGAACCCACATGGCAATGAACCCCCAAAAGGGTCAGGTTGGGCTGAGCCGCGGCTAACTTTGCAAAGTCAAAAGAATCTCCGTTTTCTAAGACTGTTCCAAATTTGCAGTCAATATGCCCTGTTTGAACAAAGCTATGGGTATGTGCATCAATTCCGGGCTTCATACGACAGAGGATGGGTTGCTTGACCTTCCGCTCTCCTGCAATGGCGTTGAGAAGAGAAAGCTCCTCCCGACTGTCTACCACAATATAGCCAACGCCTGTTTTTACCGCCATTTCCAATTCTTCTTTTGTTTTATTGTTTCCGTGAAAGCAGATTTTTTCTGCAGGAAAACCAACGGACAGGGCAGTATACAACTCTCCGCCCGATACCACATCAACACCTAAGCCTTCCTCCATGGCAATCCGATACATTTCTTTGCAGGAAAACGCCTTGCTTGCATATAATACCAAGCCATGACCGCCATAACATTCTTCCATAGACTGACGGTATTGCTTGCAGTTGTTCCGAATGACCTGCTCATCCATGACATAAAGGGGAGTTTGATATTCCTTTGCTAAGGAAAGGGTATCGCATCCGCCAAATTCCAGATGCCCCTGTTCGTTTATTTTCAATGACTCACTTTGGTACATTTATTGTTCACCTCTAATTATTAACCTTCTTTTAATCATACCATAAAATTGCATTTTTGGCAAGAGGGATTTTGACCAACATATCCCTTAGGATGCCCCTCTCCCTTATGAATCATGTGCAAAGGGAGTGAAAAAAGTTTGGAATGCAAAAAAGGTTGAAGGATGCTTTATAAAAAATCTTTTCCAAATTCCTCTTCTAAATTTCTGACCATCGGCATATATTATACAGGTTCAAAATTTTAATAGAAAGGCGATACAAACAATGAAAAAAGAAATGGTGGCGATGATTTTGGCAGGAGGACAAGGAAGTCGGTTGGGTGCGCTGACGTCTCATGTGGCAAAGCCTGCCGTTTCCTTTGGGGGAAAATATAAAATGATTGATTTTGTACTGAGCAACTGTACCAATTCGGGAGTGGATACGGTAGGCGTTCTGACCCAATACAAGCCTTTGGATTTGAATGCCCATATTGGTAACGGAGCTCCCTGGGATTTGGATGTGAGACGGGGAGGAATCAGTTTGCTTCCGCCCTACATGAGAAAAACCACCGCAGAATGGTATCGGGGGACTGCCAATGCGGTGTATCAGAATTTAGAATACTTAGAGCAATATCACCCTGAATATGTATTGATTTTATCAGGCGACCATATTTATAAAATGGATTATGGTCGGATGCTGGCACATCACAGAAAAAAGGGAGCAGAGGCAACCATTGCGGTGATTGATGTTCCTCAGGAGGAAGCAAAACGGTTTGGTATCTTAAATATTAACGGTGACCGAAGGGTTCTTGATTTTGAAGAAAAACCCCGTCATCCCAAAAGCACGCTTGCTTCCATGGGTGTCTATATTTTCAATTATGACGTGTTAAGAAAGGCACTTATCCAAGACAACGAAAAGGAACGAAGTGCCCATGATTTCGGAAAAAACATTATTCCGTCTTTGTTGGAAGAGAAGAGACGTCTGTATGCCTATCCTTTTACGGGATATTGGAGAGATATTGGTACATTGTCGGGAATCTGGCAGGCAAATTTGGATTTATTATCCCTTGACAATCCCTTGGATTTATACAATAAGGACTGGCAGATTTATACCCGTCCCATTGATTTTCCGCCTCACTATATTGCTTCTTACGCGGTGACGGAACAGACAATGATTTCAAAGGGTTGTTCGGTTTACGGCACAGTCAGAAGAAGTGTCATCTTCCCCAATGTAACCATAGAAAAGGGAGCGGTAGTGGAGGATAGTGTGATTATGTCAGGTTGTCGGATTGGCTCGGGAGTACAGATAAAAAAGGCAATTCTTTGCGAACAGGTTTCGTTGCCTGCAGGGATTGTTATCGGTGACGGGACAGAGCTTGCTATCATCAGCCCAGATACCCAATATGACCAAATATCAATAGCGGCAGGCTAAAGGAGGAAGCAATGAACTACAATGTAATGGCAATTTTGAATTTAGAAGAACGGGAACAGGAAATCAGAGGCTTAACCGCCTTTCGGCCTATTGCCACCATTCCCCTTGCAGGACGGTATCGGGTGATTGATTTTATCCTTTCCAATCTGGTCAATGCAGGAATCCGACAGGTGGGTATTTTTTCGAAGAAAAGCACCCGTTCTCTGGTCGGACATATCAGTGCGGGAAAGCCATGGGATTTGAATTTAAAGCACAGCGGATTGTTCTTGTTTGACCACCCTCTTTTGGGAGATCATAATTATGATGCAAAGCTTTTTGCAAACAACATGGAATTTTTAAAGAAAAGCGAGGCAGACTATGTGATTCTTTCTTCCTCGTACATGATTTATAATATGGATTTGCAACAAGTGATAGAGAAGCATCGGGTATCGGGAAACGAAATTACGGTTTTGTATCATCCCGTTTCTGATGCCTATCGGGAATTTCTGAATTGTTATACCTTGCAGTTTGATGAACATAACATGTTGACAGGATACAGTAAAAATATTGGTGCTGACAACATTGCCAATCTCTGCATGGAGCTGTTTGTCATGAAAAAAGAAATGCTGATTCGGTTGATTCATCGGGCGGTGCAAATGGGAGAAGGATGCTCTTTTTGCGATTTTCTCATGAAACAGCTGCACCATTTCCGAACGGGAGGAATTTGTTATCACGGTTATGTTTCCTGTATCAATTCCACCGCATCCTACTATCGAACCAACATGGAGTTACTAACACCACAGGTAAGAGAAGACCTGTTTTGTTCTGCGCGTCCTGTCTATACCAAAATTAAGGATGGACCTCCCACCCTTTATACAGAAGGCAGCCGTGCCACAGACAGTTTGGTAGCGGATGGTTGTATCATTTCGGGAACGGTGCATCACAGTATTATATCCCGATTTGTCACCGTGTCACCCGATGCCTTAGTGCAAAACTGTATTGTGTTGCAGGGAGCGGTGATTCACGAAGGGGCGCGGCTGAACCATGCTATCATTGAAAAAGGGGCGGTGGTGTATCCCGGCACCGTCATTTCAGGTACTCCCGATTTTCCGGCAGTCATTGAAAAAAAGCTTCTTCAGGTACCGTCCGCATAAATAAAAATGGATGAGATTTAATGGTCTCATCCATTGTTTTTTATTAACAAATCAGATAATTCAGAAACATCATCAACAATCCATTTCGCGCCTGCTTCTTCCAACTCGGCATGGCTGCCGTAACCGAACAACACGCCCACACAATCCAATCCGCATTTTCTTGCACCGATGACATCGTGTTTTCTGTCCCCCACCATTATAGCCGAAGGATTGTTACATTCTTTCAATGCATGAGCGATGACTTCTGCTTTGTCCGTTCTTCTGCCGTCCAAAAAGCTTCCCGAAACAAAAAGAAAATACTCCTCAATTTCAAAATGCTTTAAGATTTTGTTTGCAAAAATTTCAGGCTTTGAGGTAGCAAGAACAATCTGCTTTCCACGGCTATGCAGTTCCTTTAACAACTCTTTCATCCCGTCATACAGCTTGTTTTCAAAAATTCCGCGGTCGGTATAATATTCCCGATAATAATCCACAGCCAGCATTGCAGAAAGGGTGGAAAAACCGTAAAACCTTTCAAAGGATTCGGAAAGAGGCGGGCCGATAAAACGGTATAAGGATTTTCTGTCTGTTTCTTCAATTCCGAATTTTTTTAATGCATACATCACCGAATTGGTAATGCCAATTCCCGGGTCGGTTAAGGTGCCGTCCAAATCAAATAAAATACATGAAGTCGTCATGATGATTCCTCCTTTCTTTTATTATACAGGATTTGTTGCAGAAATACAAGTTTTTTTGTTGACGGAAGAAAAAAATAATGATACAATAACAATAACCTATAAAAAGGAGTGGTTTCTATGCAAGAACATAAGCTTTGGTTTCCCAAAGAAGCAGAATATTTTGAACAGGCATTTCCGTTGGGAAACGGCAAAATCGGTGCTGTTTTGTATGGCAAAACAGACACGGAACAAATTTCGTTGAATGAAGACACGCTATGGTCAGGACTTCCCGGGCAAAATCCTGTTCCGCCTCATGCGAAGGAGGCGTTTCATACTGCTCGTGATTTGGTCATGGAGGGAAAATACAAAGAAGCGCAAGGGTTGTTGGAGCAACAATTTTCTTCAAGCTGGACTCAGGTTTATCTGCCTTTGGGAAACCTGTTGTTGAATTTTGGGCACCAATCTCCCCGTCATTATCGAAGGGAGCTGGATTTGTCCACCGCTACTGCTACGGTATCTTATGAGGAGAATGGAGTTGGCTATCATAGAAGCTGTTTTGTTTCCGCTCCCGACAATGTGTTGGTCATGACCATAGAGGCTGACCGCGAACAAGCCTTATCCTTTTTTGTTTCCTTAGCCGCCAAGCTTGACGTTTCAAAGACCGAGACGGAGCAGGATGTATGGTTACAGCATGGATATTGTCCTTCCTTCGGCAGTGCATATTTGCCAGAAGAACAAGCTTTTTCTTACGACAAGAAGGGGATTTCCTTCACCCAAGGGATTCGCGTGATTGCGGACAACAAAACAGTAACAGAGCAGGGGATTGCTGTGGAAAATGTGACAAAAGCAACGCTTCTTTTTTCTGTTTCTACAAGCTATAACAGGGAGTCGGGATTGTTGGATGCAGACTGTGTTTCCCCTGTACGACGTGCTTTGAATACTAACCCAAACACCCTTTATCAGCGGCATTTGGAGGATTATCAAGCACTTTATTGCCGTACGGAATTGAATTTAACCCCCAAAAAGGACGGGCGGGATACCATGACCCGATTGGAAACCTTTTCGGGAGAGACAGGAATGCATGAGCTTTTGTTCCATTTTGGTCGTTATCTGACCATTGCATCCTCCCGGGAAGGAAGTATGGCGACCAATTTACAGGGGATTTGGAATGAACATCTTATTCCGCCTTGGAGCTCTAACTATACGGTCAATATCAACACGGAAATGAATTACTGGTGCACCTATCCTGCCCATTTGGAGGAATGCTTTGAACCCTTTGAGCAGTTGGCAAACAATGTGATGAAGCAGGGGGCTTTTACAGCCGGGGAATATTACGATGCCCCCGGAATTGTCAGCCATCACAATCTGGATTTATGGTGCCATACCAATCCTGTGGGTAAACAGGGTTCGGGATGTGCAGTTTACGCATTTTGGAACCTTTCTTCCGGTTGGATTGGGTGTATGCTTTATGACAGTTGGTTGTATCATCAGAATGAAGAAAAACTGAAAACATTGATTTTCCCTTACTTAAAGGAAGCTTCCCGTTTTTATTTGAGCGTTATGACGGAGGATGAGGACGGCAGCCTGATTTTGGCACCTTCTACCTCTCCTGAAAATCGGTTTTATGTGGAAGGAGATATGCTTGCCGTTTCCAAATGGTCAACCATGAGCATCAGTATTTTGCAGGATTTGTTTTCTGCTGCCTTAGAATGCAGTCAATTGTTGGAGGATGAGGAATTGGTGCCTGAGCTGACCGAGGCATTGCAAAAAATGAAACAACCCCAAATCGGGTCTGACGGACGGTTGATGGAATGGGATAAGGAATTTGCGGAGCAAGACCCTCATCACCGTCATGTTTCTCATTTGTACGGATTGTATCCGGGTCATTCCATTACAAAGGAAGAAACACCCGAATTGTTTGAGGCAGTCAGAAGCTCCCTCGTCACACGTGGTGATGAGGGAACAGGGTGGAGTCTGGCATGGAAGCTAAACCTTTGGGCACACTTAGGTGATGCAGAGCATGCTTTGAAAATTTTAAATATGCAATTTCATCTATGCCCTTCCGACCAAAAAACCGTTATGACAGGCGGAGGAAGCTATCCCAACCTTCTCGGTGCTCATCCGCCCTTTCAAATTGACAGTAATTTCGGTGTGACTGCAGGGATTGCAAATTTACTGGTGCAAAGCAGGAAAGAAGAAATTCATTTGTTCCCTGCAAAACCGTCATGCTGGGAAACAGGCTCGGCAAAGGGACTGCTTGCCTATGGCGGAATTGTGATTGATTTAACCTGGGATAAGGATTTTCATACAGCCATGCTTCTGTCACCCGGCGATACAACTGTAACAGTTGGTTTTGGTGCGGAGAAAAAAGAGGTTTTCCTAAAGGAAAATACCCCTTGTTCTTTTCAGTGGAATACGAGAGAATAATTCCGAAAAATTTTCGATAGGAAACGAATTGACAATCCGTTTTTTTGATGGTATAATGAAAAAAATTATAAAGAGATTGGAGAGAAGAAAGTCATGTCTGTTTTTACTGTGAATCCGGAAAAAGAGTTAGGAAAAATTAAGCCGATGAATGCGGTGAATAACGGTCCCGTTCATAAGGAAACGGGTGGTCAGCACAGAAGTAATTTTCAGGATTATGCAGAACTCTGTATTCCCTATGCAAGAAATCATGATGCTTCGTTTTGTCCTGACTACGGCGGAGAGCATACGGTAGATGTTCATGCTATTTTCCCTGATTTTTCCAAAGACCCCTACGACCCGGCATCTTATGATTTCATTTGTACCGATCACTATTTAAAAACCATTGAAAAGACAGGAACGAAGGTGTTCTATCGGTTAGGTTCCAAAATTGAACACGGTGTTAAAAAATACGGCACCCTGGTTCCCCCTGATTTTCAAAAATGGGCAGTAATTTGCGAGCATATTATCCGTCATTACACCGAAGGATGGGCTGATGGTTTTCATATGGATATTGAGTACTGGGAAATCTGGAATGAACCCAACATTGATCTGGATGATGCAGAGGATAAGCGGTGCTGGGGCGGTACGGCAGAAGAATTTTTTCAATTATATACCATTGCCTCAAAGCACTTAAAGGGATGTTTCCCTCATTTGAAAATTGGTGGGCCTGCATCGGTCAACGCCAGATATGAAGAGTGGAATAATCTGTTTTTGGAACGGATGCAAAAAGAAAATGCGCCTCTTGATTTCTTCTCCTGGCATCGGTACAGCAAAGATCCCCGTGATATTGAGGATTGCGTTCATCTCATTCGAAATACATTGGACAAGTACGGATTTCATAACACTGAAAGCAATCTGAATGAATGGAACTATGTACGCAGTTGGACGGACGAGTTTAATTATACTCTGGAGCAGATTATCGGCATGAAGGGGGCGGCATTTGCTTCTGCGGTAATGACCCTTTGTCAGTATGGTCCTTTGGATATGCTCATGTATTACGATGTCAGACCCGGTGCGTTTAACGGTTTATTTGATTATTATACTTTTAGACGATTAAAAACCTATTATGCCTATCAAATGTTTTCCAAACTTTATCTTGCAGGAACTCAGATTGAGACATTAGGTGAGGTGGATGATATTTGCACCGTTTCTGCCAAGGGAGAAATGGGAGTTTATACCATGTTAACCTATTTCTCCGAAGATGATAACAACAAAGATCAAAAAGAATTTGAAGTACAGCTTCCGGAAGGAACCCAGGAACTGTTCCTGCTGGACGAAGAGCATGATGCAGAGCGTGTGATGAAATTTACCGGTTCTGCGGTAACCCTTTCCATGAAACCCAATTCCGTCATTTTAATTCATTCTAATTAATCAAACAAATTTTAACATATTGATTTTTTTGTACAAAAACCGTCTGAAAAACATTCTATTTTCCAGACGGTTACTTTTTCCGTCAGCCAATTTGTCAAAAAGTTTTCGGAATTAAGAAAATGAATTGACATTGATTTTATTTTATAGTATAATAAGCAAAAATTATTCTATTTCAAGGAGAGAAAACCATGAATTGTATTACAGTCAATCCCCAAAAAGAACTGGGAAAAATAAAACCCATGAACGCGGTCAACAACGGTCCCGTTCATAAAGAAACAGGCGGTCAGCACAGAAGCAACCTTCAGGATTATGCAAATCTCCATATTCCCTATGCGAGAAATCATGATGCTTCGTTTTGTCCACACTACGGCGGAGAGCACACGGTAGATGTTCATGCCATTTTTCCTGATTTTTCCAAAGACCCCTACGACCCGGCATCTTATGATTTTGTTTGCACTGACCATTATTTAAAAACCATTGAAAAAGCAGGAACAAAGGTGTTCTATCGATTAGGCTCTAAAATTGAACACGGCGTTAAAAAGTACGGCACCCTGGTTCCCCCTGATTTTCAAAAATGGGCAGTAATTTGCGAGCATATTATCCGTCATTACACCGAAGGATGGGCAGACGGTTTCCATATGGATATTGAGTACTGGGAAATCTGGGCCGAACCCAATATCGACCTTGATGATGCAGAGGATAAGCGGTGCTGGGGCGGTACGGCAGAAGAATTTTTTCAATTTTATACCATTGCCTCAAAGCACTTAAAGGGATGTTTTCCTCATTTAAAAATTGGCGGGCCTTCATCTGTGAATGCCAGATATGAAGAATGGAACAATCTGTTTTTAGAACGGATGCAAAAGGAAAATGCTCCTCTTGATTTCTTCTCCTGGCATCGGTACTGCAAAGACCCCCGTGATGTTGAAGACTGCGTACATCTGATTCGAAATACATTGGACAAGTACGGGTTTTATAACACCGAAAGCAATCTGGATGAATGGAACTATGTACGCAATTTTACAGATGAGTTTTGTTATACACTAGAGCAGATTATCGGCATGAAGGGGGCGGCATTTGCTTCTGCAGTTATGTCACTTTGCCAAGATGCTCCCCTTGATATGCTCATGTATTACGATGTCAGCCCCGGTGCGTTTAACGGTTTATTTGATTATTATACTTTTAGACGGTTAAAAACCTATTATGCCTTCCACATGTTTTCTCATTTGTATTTGGCAGGAACTCAGATTGCAGTAGAAGGCGAAATAGATCAAATTTGTACCGTAGCCGCAAAGGGAGAAAAGGGAGTTTATACTATGTTAACCTATTTCTCCGAGGATGATGACAACAAAGAACAAAAAGAATTTGAAGTACAACTTCCGGAAGGATCCCAGGAACTGTTCCTGCTGGACGAAGAGCATGATGCAGAGCGTGTGATGAAATTTACCGGTTCTGCAGTAACCCTTTCCATGAAACCCAATTCTGTCATTTTAATTCATTCTAATTAAGGAAAGAGCCGATTCCCAATACAGGGAATCGGCATATTTTTTAGTTTATCTCATCTTCAGTAATATATACTTCCTTTAAATACTCTCCATCAATTTTTAATGTCTTGATTTCGTAAGGATTCATAGATACTGCATACTTCTTGCCAAAATAGCGGAGGATTACCTGTCCCTCATTTCCTTCCACTTCAGCCAGACGAATTACTGTATCTTCTCCCAACTCCTGCTTTTTCATCGCGCCCAACACAACACCCGTTCCTTCCAGAGAAACAAAGCTTTGCTCTGCAGGATACATGCCTTCGTGGTTTGCCTCGCAAAGAACAATGGGCGGATTGTTGAACTGTTTTGCCAAAGCGGAAATTCCGCGATTTTCCTTTCCTTCATGAATGACAATTCTTAATTTCCCTTCCGAAATTCCGAAATCGGTATAAGGATAATCCTCATCCTTCAACTCTGAATCCAGCCTCATATCCGCATAAATACAACTTCTTAACAAGCTCAAGCCAAGCAAATCCTTTTCCTTGGTGTATGCAAACACGCCCCCTGACAGGATAGCAACCTCACCCGATTGGTCATACATCCGAATCCATTCGCCCATAGGTGCATCACTGTCGGTATCCCCTCTGATCTCGGAGGCATAGGGGGAGGCAACCAGACAAGAATCATAGCCCGTTTTTGCCATCAGCTTTACCACGGTATGCTTTTCGTTCCAGTTTGCCCGATAGGCAACATCAAAATAATCGATATCCCGATAGAAGGTATAATACATGGACACCAAAGAGGTTCTGAAGCCGAAATCCGCCTTCAGCACCCAACGGGCGGGACCTGATTCTAAGGTTTGCAGTTCAAGCAAGGTGAACCCTTCCAATTCCTTTCCGTAGGTGGTGGCGCTGAAGCCTTCGTTGTCCGCCTCGTCCTCAAAGCATTTGGGCACCAACAAATCGGCAAAGGTTTTATTCAGCTTTTTGGAATAAATACTACTGATAAAGCCTGTTGTTTCATCAATCTGAACGGAAAATTCCTCTGTTTCAATTTGAGTGGTAAACTGTCTTTTCTTTTGTTGTTCCCCTGTTTGAATCACCTTAAACAGCTTATATCCTACAGAAGGGATTTCTGCCTTGAACAACACACGGGAACGAAAACCCGGAATCACCGAGGTTTCCAAAATAATCTGACAAGGATATCGGGTTCCGTCCTCATCCTCCAATACAATTCCTTCGGAATAAGCAGGAAATTCATGTAACCATTGCATTTCTGCCTCCAGATAGCCGTGATAAGGAGTTTCCTCCAGATTCCAGACCACCACATTCCAGGGGTTTTCCGGATTTTTTCCGGGGGTGTTGATTTTTTTGGTGATGGCTTGCAAATTCAAATGCATCCGTTCATTGGCGGTGAAAATCACCCGTCCCAATTGGTTGTTTGCATCCACATAAACCTCCTTCGTGCTTGCTCCGCCCAGAATATCATGAAAATGGTTGAACAAAATGTCCTTCCAGCAAGAGGCAAATACTTCTTTTTTATAAGGAATGTTCAACAGTGTTTCAGCCAGCAATGCGGTTTTTTCTGCATTCAACACCGCATATTCCGCAGTTCTGTTTTTCTGCTTGATACCGCTTAAGTTCACATAGGGACCAAAATTCTTGGTAATCATTTCGGTGCTTACGGTATGGGAGGGTTCCTCCTGCATTTCAAAATAGCCTGCGACGGTGGAAAAGGGCAGACTGTATTCCTTTTCCCCGTTCAGCTCGTGAATATCGGAAATGGCTTTTTTGGTAGGAGCGCCGCCGTGGTTGGTGATACCGTAAACCATCATTTCATCGCAAGGCGCATCCTTCATATTGGATTCAGCCAAAGCCACATTGGTTCTCATATCCTTGTTGTAAATTTCACTGTACTGACCGATTCGGAAGGTTTGCACCCGACTGCCGTCCTTCCCTTCCCACCAGAAATAGGGACTGTCCAACTCAAAAAACCATTGCTCAGGTCGGCACATACAATAATAATCCATGTGGCTTTTCTTCAAAATCTGAGGAATCTGGCTGTTATGCCCGAAGGAATCCACATTAAACACAGAACGGGAATATCTGCCAAACTGTTCTTTCAAATAGAGCTGACCATATAAGGACTGACGGACATAGCTTTCGCCGCAGCCTGTAAAACAATCGGGTTGCACCCACCAGCCTTCGCAAAGCTCCCATCTGCCTTCCTTGACTCGCTCTTTGATTTCCTCAAACATTGCAGGGTCAATTTCCCGAATCCATTCAAATACGGGAGGGGTGGAAAAAGAATAGATAAATTCTTCATCCTCCTTCATTCTGTCCAGTGCGCTTCGGAAGGTAGAGTGAATGGACGCCATTCCTTCTTCCCAGGTCCAGGTCCAGACAGGGTCAAAATGGGTACTTCCTATCATAACAATATTTTTCATTATGTAAGCTCCTTTGTTTCATTTTTATTTTATTATACTATTTCGGCATACAGAAAACAAGTCACATTTGTTATAAAAATCAGACAATATTTAACATGGTTAGGATGGTAATGAAGGATTTGAATTCCCTGAAATAAAAAGAAATTTGAAAAAATTTCAATTTTTTTTAAAAAACTCTTGTAATTTAGAGCATTTTCCTATATAATAGAATCAATAATACGTTTCACTCATCCGATTAAGGGGTCGGATGAGTGGTTTTGATGAAAAGGAAAGGTGTGGACTACAAATGAGTCAATTTTTAGACAGAATTATTGAACGCGCAAAGGCTGATAAGAAAACGGTCGTTCTGCCCGAGTCCATGGACAGAAGAACCATGGAAGCAGCCGAAAAAATCTTAAAGCAGGACATTGCCAATATCGTGATTATCGGAACTCCCGAAGAAATTGAAGAAAATTCCAAGGGACTGGATATTTCCAAGGCAACCATAATCAATCCCTATACATATGAAAAAACAGAAGAATACTTGAATCTGTTTGTGGAATTGAGAAAGTCCAAGGGTCTGACTTACGAGGATGCCAAAAAGCAAGCATTGGGTGATTATATGTATTATGCTTGTCTTATGGTAAAAGCAGGAGATGCGGACGGGGTTGTTTCCGGTGCCTGCCACTCTACTGCAAATACCTTAAGACCAAGCCTTCAGATTATCAAAACCAAACCCGGTGTGGCTTTGGTTTCTGCCTTCTTTGTGATGGTTGTGCCCGATTGCGAATACGGTGCTGACGGTACCTTTATCTTTGCAGACAGCGGTCTGG
>SVJP01000177.1 GCA_015068925.1 Oscillospiraceae bacterium | reverse complement strand
GTCTTCCCGTGTTAATCTCTTTTGTTGAAAACATTCCATCTTCTCCTTTGTTTGAAAGGTCACTTCTCTGAATCTTTCTTCCTGTTGCAACATCAAATTTCACCTATTAAAATAATTATACATTATATAGAGAGGGAAATGCAATAGTTTTTTTGAATATTTTTCTAAAAATTAAATTTTCTAATAAATGACATGATATCCTGAACAAAAAAGAGAGAAGCAAATCGCTCTTGCTACTCTCTTTCCTTACTATAAAATCGTTTTTTGTTCACATTCAAAAAATGACGCAATTGTTTTTTGTGATGACACAGCTTTTCCCGACAACACGAACATGACAAACAAGCATTGGTTTCCTCCGAAAAACGCTCCGGGTGCATAAAAGCCGTAATTTCCCACCGTACAAGCAATATCATTGCAAAAACAAAGATGCTGAACACGAATAAATCCTTAATAAAAACCAACGGTGTGAACATCATGGCATAATCCCAGTTATAAATCCTGCAACTTGTACAGCATTTATTTTTCATAATCCACGTTTGAAAAGGACAAAAAAACAAAATACAAATCATGTCACAAACCGAATACAAAAGACTAATCAAAATCAAAATCCCGTCATCAATCAGACCCATGCCATACAAAGTGCCAATGACACCGTTGAGTACAAGCCAAAATATTGCAACCCAAAGAATCGATCGGTCAGGTTGCAAATTCACCTTTTCCTGTCCCTCTTTTCTCGGTTTGAAATTTTGTTTGAATTGTTTTTGACATCCCATACTCTCAAAACGAGAAGGAAAAAAGCGAAAAATCATTTCAATTACAAATATGATCCAAATCAGAAATAAAATAAAGGGTCTTTTCTGCGCACCGAAAAACAACTGTTCTGAGCCTTGAATTCGATTGATACTATAAATCACCGTTGTACCGATTAATAAACAGGAACGAAATATTAACTTCAAATAAAGGATCATAGATATATGCGACATTTTGCTCCCTCGCTTTAACTTCAAACAGCCCCGACCGAATCAGTCAGGGCTGTTTTGATTACGCCTTTGATTTTTTGGAAAGCTCCAATAATCTTTTTTGAGAAACATAATATTTATGATTACAAAAATGGCAAACCAATTCTGCATCTTCCGGTTTTTCTGCCAATTTTTTCAACTCTTCCCTGCCCAGACTCAACAGTCCCCGTTCCATTTTTTCCAAAGAACAACGGCACAGATAAGAAGGAGTAATCGTTTCCATTTCATCCAGTTTTGCTTCTTCTCCCAACACGGCAGTTAAGATACCTTTGGCATCTGCACCGTTTACAATCAAATCAGTAACGGATTTCACTCTTAACAACCCTTTTTCTACCAACTGAATGGTTTCTTCCTCCGCACCGGGAAGAAGGGAAATAATAAATCCGCCTGCGGCTTTTACCGTATAATCCACATCTACCAAAACACCCAGTCCCACCGCGGTGGGAATTTGCTCGCTTTTTGCATAATACACAGTCAAATCATCAGCAATTTCACCACTGACAAGAGGCACCTGACCCACATACGGGTCACCACCTAAAATCTGACGGACAACACTCAATGTTCCGTCTACACCCACGGCATTTCTGACATCCAATTTTCCTCTGTGATTCAAAGGCAGATCCGCATAAGGATTGTCTACATATCCTCTTACTTTAGAGCCAAACTCACTCAATGCAAAAACCGTTCCCAACGGACCGCCACCCTTAAACTGAATGGAAACGGTTTCTCCGTCTTCTTTCAGCATGGCGCCCATCATAGAAACTGCCGTAAGTGCACGACCTAACGCTGCCGTCCCCACAGGCATGGTTTGATGAAGCTTCACC
The DNA here is from genome assembly GCA_015068925.1 of Oscillospiraceae bacterium. Taxonomy (GTDB): domain Bacteria; phylum Bacillota; class Clostridia; order HGM11514; family HGM11514; genus SIG438. Next base: position 1,941 of record SVJP01000177.1, on the reverse strand, counting down.
GCCTCGTTCACCATATCGGTTGTGACTGCGGCATACGCACGGATTTGCTGATTGGCAATTGTTTTTAATACTGTATCCATAATGTTTTCCTCCGGCTGTAAAAAAGCCTCATATCAAATATGAGGCTTTCTACTGCACTTGTTAAATTCAGATGTTTCAACTATTTATAAGTAGAGGCTAAACTTACGCTTTTGTAACGTTAGCAGCCTGAGGACCTTTTGCTCCTTCAACAACTTCAAACTCAACAGTCATGCCTTCGTCTAAGGTCTTGTAACCTTCGGCGTTGATTGCGGAAAAATGAACAAATACATCAGTACCGTCTTCACTTTCGATGAAGCCATAACCCTTCTCCGCGTTAAACCATTTTACTTTACCAGTTTGCATTTAAAAATTCCTCCTAAAGCTTTAATCATAGCACAAATGCGTATGCTATATCTTTATTGTATCATAAAAAGAAAGGCTTGTCAATCTTTTTTATTAAAAATTCCCAAATTCGTTCGACAATACATTTCATTTTTCATAAAATTACAAAACAAATCAACCTTTTTTTACGACAAAAAAGATTCTTTCGGTTTCCTCACAAACAGGATTTTGGTCAAATCCATCATAGAATCCTTCCAAAATCAATCCTGCTTTTTTTAATGCCTGTTCCACCTCTGACACAGAATACGCCTTTTGCAAATGGGTTTCTTCAAATCTTCGGTAGGTTTCCCCATCCTTCACAAAAAAGGTCAGGTCATATTCGCATTCTCTGTATTCTTCATCCCAGACACTTTGCCAAGTATAGAACACTTCGTCGTCATCATACAAAAAGGTTTCAGGTGCCAAAATATGCTCCATCTTATATTGTGTGTTCAAATCAAATAAAAACACACCACCGGGATTTAAATACAACGATACAAGAGAAAAACATCGCTCCAGCATTCCCGCTTCTGTCAGATAATTCAGGCAATCCAAAGAACAAACAACCGCATCCACGGTACCATACAGTTCAAATTCAGTCATATCCTGCAACAAATACAAAATATCCAAGTCCTGTGATTTTTCCGTTGCCACAGTCAGCATATCAGAAGAATTATCCAACCCAATCATGGAATACCCTCTTTTTGCCAACCGAACCGTCAGATTTCCCGTTCCGCATCCTAATTCCAGCACAAGCTTGGGTTGCACCTTCATTCGGGCAAAGGAATCCTCCAGATAATCACACCAGCCATCATAATCCACATCCGTCATCAGACGGTCATAAAGTGCCGCAAAGCTTTCATAACTACTCATTGTTTTCTTTTAACCGTTCCAATACCAAACGGTATCCGTCCTCTCCATACAACAGACTTTTATTGACCCGACTGATTGTAGCAGAGCTGGCACCTGTTTCCTGCTCAATATCTGTATAAACACGTTGCTCGTCCAGCATAACAGCAACCTGAAATCGTTGTGCCATTGCTTTGATTTCAGAGATAGTACAAAGGTCTTCAAAAAAACGATAACAATCTTCTATGGATTGCAGTTTTAACATTCCTTCAAACAAACGATCCGTCTGTTCATCTTGTAATTTTTTAATCATGTTTTTTCACTCTCCATTACGATAAAATGGTCAACGGGGCAAAAGATGACATCAGTGTTTTTGTTCCGCAGGATTCAAATGCAATTTCCAACTGTACATCATCCCCTTTTGGTGTTACAGATAAAATCAGACCTGTTCCAAATTTTTTGTGTTTTACCGTATCTCCCACATTGTAATCCTGCTTTACTTGCTTTTGCGGTTTCCCAAAGCCTCCAAAATTACCGCTGTGAAACAGCAGTTCCTGGCTGATTTTTGGTTTTTCCGTCTGCACCTGTACCACTGGTTCTGCCTGAGGATGATTTAACAATTCTTCAGGAATTTCATTTAAAAACCGTGAAATTTTATTATAGGAGGTACTGCCAAACAAGGTTCTGGAA
>SVJP01000176.1 GCA_015068925.1 Oscillospiraceae bacterium | reverse complement strand
AAAATACAATTCACAGGAATTACTTTCAGGTACGATATCTTTTCCCAAAAACTGCTTCCAGATTTTTTCATCCTGAAGCACAAGACCTTCCGTCAAAATCATATTCCCGTCATTATCCAGCACCACATTTAACCCAAAAAGGTCATGGTAAAACTGCTTCGATTTTTCAATATTTTTTACAACGATCAATATGTTTTTTAGCCTCATTGTTTTTTATTCTCCGTTCACATTACAAGGAAGGTGCAGCTGCCGGGAGCCAATTCAATCTTACCAGAAGCCTTTACTCCTTCCAATTCAGGAAGTGTATCGTTTTCGCCTAAGGTAAGTGCTTTACCGTTAAGATACATAACGGAGTTTCTCATATTACCGTTTCCGTCAAGTGTATAACGCGTTGCCTCGCAAGGGAGCTCTACCGTTGTTGTCTCCTCCTTGGAGTTGTTGATAACAAGATATACACAACCATCCTTGCCATCTTTTCGAGAGTGACAGAATACGTGTGCACCCTCGGAAATAGCGATTTCCGAATCATAGACCGTTTGCCCCATAAGTCTGTTCCAAAGAAGAATTGCAAAATAGTTAGGACGAGGCTCGAACGTACCGTGTCTCAGCCATCCGTAGTCGGAAGAGGCAAGCGTGTTATGGAATACAACGCCGTCGGTAATCGTTGCAAATGTACCAAGCTCGTTCAGTGTGCGAAGAACATCAACGTATGTAGACGCCCAAGTATTTCCGCCACCGCCGGCATCACCTGATTCTGTTACCCAAATCTGCGCACCGGGCATATATTTATCGCGAACCTTTGCCGCCGCTTTGGCACAGTAGGGAGCACTGTCCAGATATTCTTCGGACGTTATCAGGCTGTCCTTCCAGTGAACAAAGTGCATTCCTGCAGCAATTCGCTCAGAAACTCCGTTATAGTAGTGGTAGCTGAACACTTCCATCGGCTCTTTGGAACCCTTAATAAATGCTTCTGTACCCATTTTTTTCATCAAAAGCTTTAACGGAAATTTTTCAATATCCAGCTTACCCATTTTACCGCCACCTACCGAACAAGGGCCAACCGCAATACACTCAGGATAGTTTTCATGAAGCCACTTGTTGAAAATATCCTGATCGCGGATAAAATCCTCAAGTGTATAGCCCTTTGGTGCACCGGAACCGGAAAGCAAATTGGGCTCGTTCATAAATTCTGCCGCATCGATGGGCACTCCGTAATCACGGCTGAAATCAAACAAAAGCTTTGCCTGAGATGGATTCCATGGTTCTTGTGCGGTGTGAATGCCTACACAGTTGGACACGGATACGAGAAGCTTTGCTCCAAGGAATTTTACAAATTCAAGAACACCTATCCACTGCTCTTTCGTTAATACGTTTTCATATCCTTCGGGTGCTTTTCCGTTTGCCTTGCCATCAAGATCATAAAACGTCTTCGTTGCCCAAGTTCCCGAAACGCGCACCCACACAGGGCCGATTTCGTTAGCCAGCTTTCTGAGACGGGGATTTGTCAAATCAATGGGGGGATACACTTGCATCATTGAGTCTTTGTTCTTAATTCCGATCATCGGAAATTTTCCGTTGCCCTGTATCTGCTCAGGAGTGTATTCTCTCCAAAAAGTGCCACCCGTGACCTCAGTCATTTCCACATTGTACGAAACAAGACGCTCGTCGATTGTGCGTACTTTTTTTAATTCTTCCTTTTTTAATGTAATGTTTTTTGCCATGATAATTTCCCTCCATAATATTTCTCGGTGTTCTTACCTGCCTTCCGGCCGATTGCTTTGATTCTTTTATGCTTAATAATTTCCCAACACTTTCATATTTACCGCTTCTTCCCGCAGGCCCCGCAGTGCATTTTTCACTGCACCATCTGCCAGATTCCCCTCGAAATCCACAAAAAAGCGATATTCCCAGTTGCGACCTTCGATGGGTCGACTCTCAATCTTTGTCATGTTCAGATTATTATAAATAAAATGAGACAACAAATGATACAGGGAACCGCTGCGATGAGGCAGTTCAAAGCAGATACTGATTTTCTCTGCATCCTTTCGAAAAATCTTCTGATTGGTAATCACAATAAACCTTGTGGCATTGGTATTGGAATCATTGATTCCCTTATCCAAAATCTCCAATCCGTATGTTTTACCCGCATATTCACTGGCAATGGCTGCCTGGCTCTTGTCCTGCTCCTGTGCAACCTTCTGTGCCGCAAAGGCATTGTTCTGCATACTGATCTGCTTCCAGTCTTTGGCTGCCAAATATCTGGCACTCTGCATCAGAGACTGGGGATGAGAATATACGGTCTTAATATCCTCTGTTTTGGCACCGGGAACACCCAGAAGACAATGCTCAATCCGAATAATCTGTTCCCCTACGATAAAGTTTTCAAACTCCACCAGCAAATCATAAATTTCATTCACAATCCCGGCAGTAGAATTTTCAATGGGCAACACTGCAAAATCGGCCCTGCCTTCCTCAATACACACAAAGGCATCCCGGAAAGAGTCTACATGCAGGCTTTCAATCTCTTCGCCAAAATATTTAATCATTGCCATCTGAGAATAGGCACCTTCTGCTCCTTGAAATACCACACGAGCTTTCTGAGCATCCAGATCCTCCACACCAATGAACGGCAGCTTCCCGATATTGCCGCTTTCTGCCAACATTTGATACTGCAGCTTGCGGCTCATGGACATAATCTGCTCAAACAATTCCTCGATTCCCCTGCTGTTGAAATCATTGTGGGTCTGTGATTTTACTGCCGCAATCTTCTCCTGCTCCCTTTGCTTATCAAACACTTTCTTGCCGGTGCCAATCTTATACTCTGCCACCTGCTTACACACATCCATACGTTCCTCATACAGCTTTACAATCTGGGAATCAATCCCGTCAAGCTGCTTTCGAAGTTCTTGTAAATCAACCATAAATATCTGCCCTTTCTGTTATTGTTTTCAATTACTGTGAAACCTCATTACCAAATAAATGGTATCAAACGGTATTTTACTTTTTCTTTATACTCACGGTACCCAGCCAGTTCCTTTTCCAGCAGTTCTTCTTCTTTTTTTAAACGCACGGAAATCAAAAGCGGATACACCAGAAAAATCAAAAAGGAATAAATGGATCCCAAAATAAGAGGCATCGCTAAAAACAAGAGAATCGTCACGCCGTACATCGGATGTCTGACAATACCATATAAGCCGGTATCGATCACTTTTTGTTCCTCCTGCACTTCAATGGTTCGGGAAAGATATGTATTCTCCCGAAGCACTTCCGCATAAAGCAAGTACGCTATTAGAAACACAGCTGTGGCACCAATAACCACTCCTTTGGGCAGAGTATGCCAACCAAACCGGAAGTTCAGTCCCGCAATAAGAAATCCAACTATAAACATCACTCCACTTAACTTAACCACAAGGCTCTGTTCCTTTTGTGTTTCCTTTGCCTGCAGTCGTTTTCTTAGCAGCTCCGGATTTTTAAACATCATCACTACACCCGCAAAAAACATGGGAACAAACAGAATCCCCATAAAGAGCCAACCATTCCAAAAAGAAATGGTCCCCGGCACAAAAACAAATAATCCGACCACTAGAACACCCAAGCAAAATTTAGCAATTGCCTGAACAAATAATTTTTGATTCATTCTATTACCTCTCACATTGTAAAACGCTCCACACGCATCTTTTCATACAGAAAAATTGACATTCTTTTCCTCATTATATTTTAAATAATAACGCACCGAAATAGGTTACTGTATTCGGTCCATTATTGTAACGAACTCCGGCTTCATGGGCA
>SVJP01000175.1 GCA_015068925.1 Oscillospiraceae bacterium | reverse complement strand
TTCAGCCATTTCCAGGTATCTGGGGCCTTTTGCTAATGTACCGTACATGGTACCAACCTGGCTGCGCAGACCTTTACCTAAGTCTTCCAAACCTGCACCGATGGTCAAACCATCTTCTGAGAATGCAGACTGAGTTCTGCCGTATACAATCTGCAAGAACAGTTCGCGCATTGCAGTGTTAATAGCATCACATACCAAGTCAGTATTTAACGCTTCCAGAACAGTTTTTCCGGGAAGAATTTCAGAAGCCATTGCAGCAGAATGAGTCATACCGGAACATCCGATTGTTTCTACAAGCGCTTCCTGAATTACACCTTCCTTAACATTCAGGGTCAGCTTACAAGCGCCCTGCTGAGGTGCACACCAGCCGATACCATGGGTAAAGCCGCTGATGTCTTTAATTTCTGTTGCTTTTGTCCATTGTCCCTCTTGAGGGATGGGAGCAGGTCCGTGATTAGCACCGTTTGCCACAGGACACATATGCTCCACTTCATGAGAATAAGTCATTTTATTACTCCTTTCGTCTCTATGAAATAAAGATAGTATAACCTATTAAATAAAATTTTAACATAAATTGTAAAAAAAGTCAATTCTTATTGTCAACAAAATAACAAGAAAAAGTTCTCTTTTGATTGACAATTATGTTATTTTTTCATTATCTTTGTACACGCCCGGAACCGTCACCGCTCATCAATTTCTTCACTTCATCAACAGTTACATCGTTAAAGTCATGTTCAATCGTGTGTTTCAAACATGAAGCAGCAACCGCAAATTCAATTGCATCCTGATTGGAATATCCTTCTGACAATGCATAAATCAAACCACCACCGAAGGAATCACCGCCACCAACACGGTCAACAATATTAATGGTGTAATTCTTAGAGAACCAACTTTCGCCATTCTGATAAAGCATTGCAGCCCAATTATTGATGCTTGCTGAAATACTTCCACGTAAAGTAATTGCCACTTTATCAATACCGAACCGTTCAGAAAGTTCTTTTGCAACAGCAATATACCCTTCGTGAGACAATTCACCATCGGTAATGTTAGTGTTTTCTGCTTTAATGCCAAATACCTTTTCGCAATCCTCTTCGTTAGCGATTGCTACATCAACATAAGGCATCAGGGTTGCCATAACATGACCTGCTTTTTCGGATGTCCACAAATTCTTTCTGAAGTTCAAATCGCAACTAATGGTCAATCCCATTTCCTTTGCGGTTTTACAAGCTTCCAGACAGATTTCCGCAACATTATCACCTAACGCAGGTGTAATTCCCGTGAAATGAAACCATTCCGCTCCATCAAAAATCTTTTTCCAATCAAAATCACTTTTTTCAGCCATGGAAATTGCAGAATATTTACGGTCATAAATCACTTTGGAAGGACGCTGAGAAGCACCCTTTTCTGCATAATACATTCCCATACGTTCTCCACCAATCACAACGTCGGATACATCAACATCGAATCCTTTCAGAATCCGCAATGCACTTTTGGTTAAATCATTGTCTGGCAGTTTGGTTACATAAGAAGCATTTTTACCATAGTTGCTCAAAGAAACTGCAACATTTGCTTCGCCGCCGCCAAATGAAATTTCAAACTTCTGTGCCTGGGTAAAACGAAGATAACCTTCCGGATTCAAGCGCCCCATAATTTCCCCGAAACATACAAATTTCATTTTCAGAGACCTACCTTTCTTTTTAATTTGCATACATAATTATTTTACCATTTCAGTTCTGTTTTGTCAATTCTTTTATCAAATATTTCCATCTTTTTTAAATTATCATGATAATATTACATCGATTTACAGTCCTTCTGTAAGCATTTCATAGGTAACACCGTACCGTTTTGCAATATCTCCGGCATAGGACATTCCCTCCGGCGGTGCAACCTTAATCTTGAAGGAACGATTCCCTTCTTCACTGCGAACAACAAGAGAAGAAACCTTCGCATGGTTGTTTTCCAAATTTAATTCATCAATATCCATTCCGAGTTTGTGCATGTGGGTATTATAGATGGTTCTGACAGATTTTTTGGAAAGTGCCTTTACCGAGTCCTTTGCAATATAATATCCCTCTTCAAACGATGTTGTGGAAAATGATTCGTTTAACAAATATAAACTATCCTTTGTGCAAAGATCATATCCTTCTTTAAATCGTTTGCATTCTTCTCCCAGTCTGCCTAAATCAAGGGTTTTATCCTCGTCTGCAGGAAAATGAGTATAAATGCAATCAACAGGTTTATATTCAAAAGAGGCCGCAGGAACATAAATACCGCCTTGAGCAAGAAGATACAAAATTCCGGTTGCTTGGGTTACCGTGGTCTTCCCTCCTTGATTTGCACCTGTTAAAATGTAAATGGTATGTTCTTGATCGAATTCAAGATGATTGGTAACAATGTCTTTCATTCCGGTTCCTGTAAGGGCAAGTTTGAGATTGTAAAAATCATTAGCTTTCATCAAAACATCATCACAACGGGATGGTTTTGTTTTGCAAAACAAGTATCCGTCTTCCATGGATTTTTCCACAAATTCTGCAAATCTGATATAATAAATAAATTCAGGAATGATATGTGAAATATTCAAAACTACAATATCCGAATATTTGTTCAGAGTGTCACGAAGCTTTCTTACTAACATATCAAGCATCTTATTCACAATATTGGAAAGATACAAGGTAAGATTGGAAGCACCGTCTCCTTCCGCAATTTTTGCGGTAGTTTCGGAAGAAACGCCGGCCATACCTGCCATTGCAGCGAGTCCTATTTTTGTTTTGTTGCCAATAATATCTCCAATCAACCCTTCCCCGTCTGAAGGAATTGCAACAGGATGAAAATGCATATTTCCATTCCAGTCAGTTCCATCCTGAATCTTTTGTTTTGCGCTGAGTGCATCTGCAAAATTACTGACAATACCGGATTTTTTATAATGCTTGTTGTTAATGGAAATTAAGCCTATCTCTGTTGCTTCGAATCTGTCATTTACATTGATCCCGACTGTAACGCTTTTCACTTCAGAGGATTGGATTTTCAGTGATGCAATATCTTTCTTCATTTCGGAAAAATTGGCAGCATGATAAAGCTCGTCAATATAATTTTTAAATCCTTTTAATCCTTCGGATTGAATTTCATTTTCCGAAAAGCATTCCCTCATTGACTCAACACAATTGATATAATCATCGAGCTCGTCCATTCTCCGAAGCAAATGCCAAATTCCAAGTTTTTCATCCGTTTTCAGATGATTGACACCGTAATTCCGTATAAACTCAAATTTATCAAAGAGCTCAATCATACGCTTTCTGATATCAGGAGAATTTAAAATATCTGAAAACACTTCCTGTCTGTATTCAGCAACTCTCGGATCTGCAGTAATATTTGAAATAATTTCCTTTATCAGTTTAAGTTCTTTGTTATTATCAGTCAATTTTTTACACAGTAAATCAAGAGCTAAATCGTGACATGTGATTTCGGATAGTTGTTTGTATTCCACACCTTCGAAATTCGGATACAAAATACTGTATTGCCGTTTCATTTTTTCACCTTCTTTATTAATTTACACAGAACAATGCTCATTCATCTTGAATGATTTTCCGAAAGGATCTGGGGGTCATATTTTTATATTTTTTGAACAACTGATTGAAAAATTTCACATCGGAATACCCGACCAACTGTGATATTTCAATTACACTCTTTTTGGTATTAGCAAGCAATCGGCAGCTTTCCTCTATTCTGACTTTTTGCACATATTCAGAAAAAGTCATTCCGGTTTCTTCTTTAAAGTGTCGGCTTAAATAAGGCAAACTGTAATTCATTTCTTTTGCCAATTGCGACAAAA
>SVJP01000174.1 GCA_015068925.1 Oscillospiraceae bacterium | reverse complement strand
AAAACTGTGTTCCTTCTTCAATGCCTCTTTGTACTCCTCTGGGAATTCTGAAAGCAAAACCGATACAGCTTTTTGCTTCAGGGAACAGCTTTTGCGGATTCATTTCATCAGGTGCACCGTCAAATCTTGACATTGGCGATATACCGCAAAGGTCTGCACCTGCAGCGAATGCCGCATCTTTGATGAGTTTGCTGCTAATCATTTTTATTTCCTCCTTAATCATTCTTATCACTTTATATAATTTTGACCAGCTTTAACGGTTCTCCGTTTTCTAAAACATAAGGATAAATACTGTGCTGCGGTTCTAAAAGTCTCAGGATGTCTCCGGAATATTTTCCTTTTATATAACTCTTCAAAACCATCTCGGGATTCGGATGTACTCTTGTTGCAAGCTTTACCGCTTCTGCAAGACCGTCATATTTTGAAATGTCTTCCGGTCGTATAAAATTGGTGTAGTCAGGAAGCTTTTTTAAATTTTCTTCCTTTTTCAAAAACTCGTGGCACATACCCCTGAAATGATAAGCATTATCCATATTTGCAATTTCGCTCTCGTGAGCGACTAAATTATCATGGAAATTATGTGCTGAGCAGAAATTTAAGCATCCGCTGTTTCCTAAAAGAAAAAGTTTTTTGCCGTTTTCATCGCACCGGCTTTTGAGCTGAGCTATTTTTTCAAAATCTCTGTTGTACTCACGTTTTATATAGTAGCTGTCAAAATAATCAGATAAATATTCCATCCCTTCCACTGTGCCTATTTCCATATTGACAGATGCTCTTACTTCGATGTCCTCAAAATTATTCTTAATAAATTTAGCAATCAACGGAGATGTGGTAGTGACAGAGCTGAGTCCGTAGTGCTCCTTTATATAGTCAACCGTTTCACCGATTTTTTCGAAAAAGGCTCTCGATTGACTGTCTTTTCCGTAGCAGTTCGCATTGAAAAGCAAATTTAACAGAATCCTGCTTTCTGACAGCTTTTTCAGATGTTCTCTCTGAATATCAATAAGCTCCCACGGCATATATTCTTCGTCCTGAACCTGCTGACTTCTGCCGTTTGGAAAATCACCCCAGGAAAAATACACCTCGTGGATCTGCTCCTTGTTTTCGATGATACAAGTTACAAACTCAGGGTTGTTTTTTGGCAATCCAACAGAAAATTTCACAATAATCACCTCATTTCGTAATGATTCTACTTGATTTTATCATAATTATGTGATAAAGTAAATAAGGAAAACAAACTATTATCTTAACAAAACAAACTTTTGGAGGAGATTATGAAAATAGCAGAGATAAATCCCCATATCAGATTTGCAGAGCAAATCACCTATTCCATTTTAAACAGAACGGTATATGTAAGAGATTGCCGATTGATTTATATTCTTGATGGTGCAGGAGAACTTAACATCAACAACAATTCATATAAACTTGAAAAAAACACACTTTTTTATTGTCCGTGGGGTACAACATACAATATCATTCCCAAGGGCAACCTGGTTTTATATGTCATCAACTTTGATTTTACGCAAAATTTTTCTGATATTGTGACTCCGCTTTCCATGGAGCTTGATGAAAATGATTCCGAGGCTTTGGAAAAAACGATGATAGATGACAGCAATTTATTAAATTGTTTTATGGTACTGAAGGATGCTTCCGATTTCAAGAACCAAATCGGTGATATGATAAGCGAATATACTGCAAAAAGACTATATTACAAAGAAACAGCAAGCACAATTCTGAAATCTCTTATTATAAAGCTGCACCGCAAAAATACCGGTATTCCGGAAAATTCTCAGGATAAAATCAACAATGTCATTGATTTTATCAATTCCAATTATACAAATGAGATTACAAACAGTGATCTTTCAGAAATTGCAGGGTATCACGAATATTACCTCAATCGCATTTTTATAAGACAGACGGGTATCAGTATGCATAAGTTTATTCTTCAAAAGAGAACAAACGAAGGAAAAAGACTTTTGCTTAATACCAATCTTTCAATTTCTGAAATCGCATCCAAAACAGGCTTTAACAATGCAACCTATTTTTCTTCCTATTTTAAGAAAGAATTAGGGATGTCGCCGTTTGAATTCAGAAAAACCTTTAAAAATAATCCTTAAAAGCAAGCAACCGTCAGGAAAAATTGTTTCTTTCCTGACGGTTTTCTTTGTTTATTTATTATTTCCTCTGTCAAAATCGCATCCCTCATCGAGGAGACTTACAATTAAAAGTTTAAAAATCCTGTTTTATTATGGGCTTCTATCATTTCGTCGCACATGGCAACAATATCGTCAATGGACAATTCTGCTGCGGTGTGAGGTTCCATCATTGCTGCCTGATACAAGGTTTCGCGGCTGCCTGTTACAGCTGCTTCCACGGTTAACAACTGGGGATAGATATTGCTGCTGTTTATGGCTGCCAATTGAAGGGGCAAATCTCCCACATAGGTGGGGGTAATGCCTCTTGCATCGACCATACAAGGTACTTCAACCGTTGCATTGGAGGGCAGATTTGTAATCAATCCTGTATTTAACACATTTCCGCCCAAGCGGAAGGGGGTATTGGTTGCCATGGCGCAAATGATATCGGAAGCATATTCTTTCGTTTTTTGATGCGTAATATTGCCGCCGTTGAACAATTCCTCTCTTTGTTTTTCCCAATCTGCAATTTGCTTGATACAACGACGGGGATATTCGTCAAGAGGAATGTTATATTGTTCGATTAATTCGGGATATCTTTGTTTGATAAAGAAGGGATTGTATTCCGCGTTATGTTCGCTGCTTTCTGTGCAGTAATATCCCAATCTTCTGATGTATTCATACCGTACCATATCTCCATGCTTTTCCGAAGTATTTTTTGCGGCGGCACGTTCTCTGATTAAGGGATATAAATCATTCCCGTCTTTGTCTCGAATGTCTAATAACCAACCCATGTGATTGATACCTGCAATCAGGTCGTAGGTGCCTTCCGGGTCAATGTCCAATGCTCTGAGCAGGTTTGTGGAGCAATTTTGCACACTATGGCAAAGACCAACGGTTTTCACATTGGTGTACCGCTGCATAAAGTTAGAAAGCATAGCCATGGGATTGGTGTAATTTAACAGCCATGCATTGGGGCAGACCTGCTCGATTTCTTCTGCGCAATCCCGAAGGAAGGGAATGGTACGAAGGGCTCGAAAAATGCCGCCGATCCCCACGGTATCTGCAATGGTTTGACGAAGTCTGTATTTTTTGGGGATTTCAAAGTCGATGACGGTGCAGGGCTCGTAACCCCCGATTTGTACTGCATTCACAATGAAATCAGCATCTCTGAAGGCTTCTTTTCGATGCTCTGTTCCGCAATATGTTTTGATGGTCGCCCGACCGTTATTATAGAGATTGTTGAGGGTATTAATCAGACCTTCCGAATCTTTAAGACGTTCTGAATCAATATCGTAAAGAGCAATCTCTAAATGGGGAGCAATTTCTTCTGTAAGCAAACAATCTCCCAATACATTTTTTGCAAATACGGTACTTCCTGCACCTAAAAAAGTAATTTTAATCAAGGGAAATTCCTCCTTTTGTTTGATAGTATCAGTATAACAGAAAAAAAGAAATTCTTCCATAGCTTTATGTCTCTAAAATATGTCTGAATGTCACTTTTTGAAATGGAGCTGCAGGAAATTACGTCGAAAAGTATTGTGTTTGTATCCAAAATAACAGTTGAAAAATTGTGTAATTTGTGCATTGAACAAGGAGAAATTTTATGGTACAATTATAAGGTAAAAAATCTATTTTGAATGGAGTTGGAGACTCATGAAGAGAACAGTAGTATTATTACTGGTTATGATGCTGGTGCTGTCC
>SVJP01000173.1 GCA_015068925.1 Oscillospiraceae bacterium | reverse complement strand
AAATTAATGAAATATCTAAAAGTTATCCACATTTTAGGCAGAAAAAGAGGGCGTTGCCTCAATTTAGTGAAAAATCACTTATTGAGACACGCCCTTTTATGGGATGTATCATACAAATCAATCCGTTGTGATATGGCAGGGAGTGGCATCGACAAAGGCAATCAGTTCCTTTGGGTCGAGAAGAAGCTGACAACCTCTCACCCCTGCGCTGACGGTAATCTGCGGAAAGGATAGGGCAGATTCTTCCATAAAGGTGGGAAATTTTTTCTTCATGCCGATGGGGGAGCAACCGCCTCTTATGTATCCTGTCAAGCCGAGTAATTCTTTTACGGCAATTAATTCCACCCGTTTTTCTCCTGCCGCAAGGGCGGCTTTTTTTAAATCCACTTCTTTGTCAACAGGAATGCAGAACACGCAGGGTCCGTGCTTGTCTCCCCGTGCCACCAGAGTTTTGAATACTTGGGGGGCAGGGAGATTGATTTGAGACACAATATGCATTCCCGATAAATCCGATTCATCCACCTCATAGGTTAAGGCTTCATATTTGATTTTCGCTTTGTCCAATTGCCGCATGGCGTTTGTTTTTGTCATGATTGGGTCTCCTTTCTTTTGTTTAGCCGAACCAACATCACCACAGACACAATTACCGAAAGAACTGCCACAATCTGTGAAATTCTGAAATTTCCTACATACAAACTGTCTGTCCGCAAGCCTTCGATAAAGAACCGTCCCGCTCCATACCACAAAAGATAGGTCCAGAATACCTTTCCGGGGAAGGTTCTGTTACGGTAAAACAAAAATAAAAGCAAGGAAAAACCAACAAAATTCCATAAAGATTCGTACAAAAAGGTGGGATGTACCTCCAAAATCCGGCCTGCTTCTTCAATGCTCATTCGCCAGGGCAGGGTGGTGACGGTGCCGTACGCTTCGCAGTTGACAAAGTTGCCCCACCGTCCGATTGCCTGTCCCAAAATCAAACCGATACAACAACTGTCCAACATATCATAAGGGGCAATCTTTTTCACCTTGCAAAATATCAATAGTGTGAGAATTGCCGCAATAACTGCACCGTAAATGGCAATGCCCCCTTCCCACACATAGAAAACGGAAACAGGGTTGTCTTTATAATCACTCCAGCTGGTTGCCACATAATAAATTCTGGCACCAATCACACAGGCAGGAATGGCATATAACAGGTAATCATAAACAGTATCGGCAGAAAGACCGATTTTTTTTGCGTTTTTCACACCAATCAAGGTTCCCAACACCAAGCCTAAGACAATGATTAAGCCGTACCAGTAAACCTCCCGTCCAAAGAGGGTGAAGGCAACGCGATTGATGGTAAATTCCAATCCCAAACCGGGAAAGCCGATTGTATTTGTCATAATCGTTCCCTCCTTATTGAGAAATGATGGACAATACCATTTTGTCTTCCCGGAATAATTCCTGTGCCGCCTTGTTGCAATCCTCAATGGTGAGAGAAGCAAGGAGCTCAGGTGCGTCAAACAAAGATGCACCGCGGAACAGAGCATTGATAAAGTTATTGGAAATCTGCTCTACGCTGTTGAACAGACGAATGATATCTCCCAACACTATCTTTTTTGCCCGTGAAAAATCTTCTTGTGAAAGACCGTTTGCTCTGATGGTTTGCAAGCCTTCTTCCAATGCCTTTGCCGTTTTGCGTGGATCGGGAGCGGAGCCGCCCAAAATCAGATGAGCATATTCCTTTTCGCAGGTTACCTCTGTGGCAAAAGAGGGGGTAATGAGTCCAAGGCTGTAAAGCTCTTGATAAAGAGAAGAGCTTTTTCCCAAAACCCCTTCCATCAGAACAGAGTATAACAATTCCTGGCGGAAGGAATCAGCTTGTGGCTTGGATTTGATTCCCATATAAAAGAGGGGTTGGGCAACCGACATGGTTTGCACCTTTTCTTTTTGGAAAATTTCCTCCGGTTCTTCCGGGTAAATTCTTGTAATCTCACCCAAATCTTCAAATTTTGGGGAAATCATTTCGTCTGTGATGGCAGCTACCTGTTCGGGATCAACATCCCCTGTGCAGAATAAAATCATGTTGGAGGGATGATAGAAGGTGTTGTAGCAATCGTATAACAGTTCAGGGGTGATTTTTGCAATGCTTTCCACCGTTCCTGCAATATCACGACGGACCGTGTTTTTGTGATACATGGCTTCAATCACATTAAAATAACTTCTCCAACCCGGGTCGTCCTCGTACATTCTGATTTCCTGACCGATAATACCTTGCTCTTTTGCCACATTTTCCTCGGTAAAATGGGGCGTCTGAACAAAGGACAAAAGATGACGAAGGTTCTCATAAAACCCGTTGGTACAGGAAAATAAATATGCAGTTGTTAAAAATGAGGTGAAGGCATTGGCATCTGCCCCTGTTTTGGAAAATTCCGCAAAGGCATCGCTTCCGTCGGGCTGTTCAAACATTTTATGCTCCAAAAAGTGAGCCACACCGTCAGGAACCTCAATTCTTTTTCCGGTATGAGGATTGAAAAAGTCTGCATCCGCAGAACCGTATTTTGTTGCAAAAATCCCATAGCTTTTGGAATAGCCTTCTTTGGGGAGGACATAAATTTCCAGTCCGCTTTTGTGGGTATGCTGCCAGAGGGTTTCGTTCAGTTGTTTGCAATGGATTTGTTTCATTCTTGATTCCCTCCTTTGTTTTTCAGAAAATATACGGTGTCAAGGGTAACGCGTTGTGCTACTTCCTTAATTTGTTCTTTGGTTACCGTTTTTAAGATTTCAATCATTTCATTCGGTTCGGTGATTTCCTTCATCATTGCCTGAATCATGGCATAGTCTAAGAGTGCTGCAGGAGTATCTGCCATAGCCTTGAGCTGATTGGTCAGAGAGGAAAGGGCAGAGCTTAATTCTTCGTCGGAAATCGTTTCCTGTTTCATTTCTTCTGTTTGAAGAAGAATTTCGTCATAGGCATCTTGGAATTTATCAAATTCAATTCCTGAAGAAATCATCATGGTGCCCTTAAACCGTTCCAGACGGGAATAAGCATAGTAGCAAAGGCTTAACTTTTCACGGACATTGCGGAATAATTTAGAGTGAACTCCCGAACCTAAAATACTGTTATAAAGGTAGAGAGCAGGGAACAGAGGGTCATCTGCTCCGATTCCCGTACGAAAGCCCATGGACAGCTTTCCTTGGTTTACATCCAATTCCTCTGTGATATGCTTCACTGACCCAACCTCGGTAATCAAAGAGGTCTGAGGAAGGGCGCCTTGGGGCTTGAAGTGAGCAAACATGGGCATCATTTCTTCCCAGTCAATGTCACCGCACACAAACACATCCATAGGACTTGTTAACAAATCCTGATACTGGGCAAAAAGAGCTTGAGGATTTAACTGCTCCAAATCCTCCACCTGCCCGTATTCATACACGCCAAAGGGTTCTTCCTTGCACATTTCCTCGTAGCAACGCTCTGCTGCATAGGTTTTTTTGTCGTTGATACGGTTTTGAATTTTCATTTTCAGATTTTCCCGTTCCCGTTCAAAGAACTCTTTGGAAAATCCACTCTGTTCCGTCACAGGGTCGGAAATCACCTGACACAACAGACGGGTTGCTGCCTGTAATACCCCTGTTTCTCCCGTAAATTCATCCTTAATGCAGTTGATACCAAAGGTAACTGCTGTTGTCTCACCACGTTTGACAATTCCTGTGGAGAGGGTTGCGCCGTACAGTTCATCCAAAGCACGATTTAAAGCCAAGGGGGTGGGGTATTCCCTTGTTCCGCTTTTTAACAGTCTTGCAATCAATGCATTTTTAGCTGCTTCTTCTTTGCAAAGAGGACGGTAAAGGGCAACACGGA
>SVJP01000172.1 GCA_015068925.1 Oscillospiraceae bacterium | reverse complement strand
TGAGTTGAAAGGAACTTGGGGTGAATATACCGCAATCTACACCATCAGCGATTTTGTGACAGAAGACGGAACTCCTTTGAACGTTGACAGTGTTTTGGGGAATCTTGTAATTCGCGTAGAATCCGATACCAGCGATTTAGAATCCGGAGACTGGATTCGTATTGATGATTTCAAATTAACAGAAGTGGAAACATTAACAGAACTTAATTTAAATTTCGATGGAGAAACAGCAGAACAACAACTCCAATTGGTGGAAGGAAATCAAGTGCTTACAGCTTGTATCCAACCTGATTGGGGATATGGCGGAGGCGGTGCTTTGGGTCTGCGCAACAATGTTGCCGATGTTGCTAATTTGTGCTACATTCCCGAAAGAACAAAACAGTTAGAATTTAAAAAGGGTGCAACCTATCAGTTATCTTTCCAGGCAATGGAAGGACACACCACTCTTGATCCTCTGAATTTGAAATTAATCGTAGAAACCACCGGATTGACCGGCGGTGCATATATCAAAGACGACCAAGGCAATCTTTCATCTTCTGCTATTCGCTGTGAAGTTACACTTGAAGGACGTAACTGGGAAAAAGGAACCGCAACCTGTACCATTGGTGATTTTGTGACATCAGACGGAACTCCTTTGAATGTGGATAGTGTTTTTGGAAATCTTGTTGTTCGTGTAGAATCCGGTACGAGTGAATTAAAAGCAAATCACTGGGTTCGTATTGATGATTTCAAATTAACAGAAGTGGAAAAGGGTACTGCTACCGTAACCATTGAAGGGGACGGCGGAACAGTAACCAAGGATGGAAACACAGTAACCTCCGGTCAGGCTTACTCCGTTGTTAAGGGCAGCGAAATGACCCTGAATGTGGTTGCAAAGGAAGGATATACTGTAGCGGTAACCCAGGACGGAACCACATTAACCACCAATGCAAATAACGATGTGACCTTCACGGTAAACGGAAATACTGCTATTTCCGTAACCTTTACCAAAAAATCTGATGTTTCTGCAGGAATTGCAGAAGGTGTCAGCTACGAATGGTTCAAAGTAGAAGAAGGAACACCCACCGTATTTGTGTTCAGCAAGCTGAATGCATTTACCGTTGGTGAAAATCTGGAATACGGTATTTATCTGTGGGATAAAGAAAACGTAGAAGCAAAAGTGAAATTGAATGCTTATGATCCTGCTACCCAAAAGCCTGCTGTTGCAAAAGCTAATGCAATGTTTGCAATCCGTGCTTACGGGGATGCCATTAAAGCAGAACGGACATATGGAGCACAGCCTTTCGTAGGAGAGGAAACAGGCTCTGTCATGGATATTGCTTTTGAAACCGAATAAGCTTTATGAATTCGCGAAGTTTACATTGAAGGTCAGATTGTCGAAAAGATTGGTCTATCGCAAGCAAAAGAAAAGAAATAAATCATAAAGGTTAGCTTTTATAAAACCGGGGGTGTAGCAAAATCATTTTGCTACACCCCTTTAGACTGTCGAAAAAGTCGGTCTACCGCAAGCAAAGTAAAATAAAACAAGAAAAATCATATAAATTCAAAATGTACAATAACAAATAGAAAACCGTCAGGAAAATATCGAATTTTCCTGACGGTTGCTTGCTTTTTCAGAACTTCAACTCTACCGTACCCTCGTACGCCGACGAATTGAAGTTCTAAAAATATCCCTTCCTTTTTCCTCGTCTGCCAGCGTGTCGATAAGTTTATCGACACGCTGCGGGGGTGTAGCAAAATCATTTTGCTACACCCCCTTGCTTGCTTTTTATAGTCTTTTGGCGTGTCAAGAAGGTTTACGGACATGCTGAACTCTAAAATAAACTTCAGTGGATTGTATCCGGCACAAAATTCAATCAATAGAAGGGGAAGAATTTGTTTCTGAATGAAAAAGTCAATATTATACAAACTTAAGTCAATATAGAGATTGAATTTTCAAATATTTTGTGATATAATGAATAAAAATTATTGTTTCTCGTTTTATTGTGAATGATTGGAAAGGTGTGTAATCCTGATGAAAAAACCGCAATTATCTGAAATGACGTTAAGAGAAAAAATCGGTCAGATGCTGATGCTTGGTCAGTTTGAACGGTTTGAAATGAACGGGGATGTTGTCAGATGGTCTGATGAAGCAATTGAACAAATGGCAAAAAAAGAGCAATTTGGTACCATTTACGGGCAATATTCTGTTGCTATGAAAAGCTATGAATATGCAGAAATCATCAATCGGGAAGCTTCCTATTTGAAGATTCCTCCTTTGGTTGGAGGCGATAGTGAAGAAAAAGGTGCCGGGCAGTCAAATTCCGACTTGACTCCCGCTGTTGGTCCCCTTGCTTTGGGCGCAACAGATGATGAAGACATTGTGTTTGAAATGGGTGCGGCAATTGCACGGGAATTAAGATGTACAGGTCTTAATTGGCGATGGTCTCCGGTTGTGGATATTTCTCGGTATGGCGGTTCTTGTATGAGAGCCTTTACAGATATGGATGTGGAAAAACATTCCAGACTTGGACTTGCAATGATAAAAGGAATGCAGTCTGAGGGTGTTGCGGGAACTGCAAAGCATTTTCCCGGAGGGGATCCTTCTGAATCAAGAGATTCGCATTTTTCATTGGCATCTATGTCTATGTCAAAAGAGGAATGGTGGAAACGGCAGGGTCAGATTTTTCAGAATGTCATTGACGGCGGGGTGTACTCTGTTATGGTTGGGCACAAATCCTTCCCGGCAATAGATGATTCAACGATAAACGGAAAATTAAGACCATGTACTGCTTCCAAAAAGGTTGTAACCGATTTACTGAAAAATGAAATGGGCTTTGACGGAGTTGTTATTACCGATGACCTTGCAATGGCTGGAATCGCGGCAGTCTTTTCCTCCGATGATCTGATTGTGGAATGTGTCAATGCGGGAAATGATGTTCTTTTGAATGCAAAGCCTGAAGCCGGTGATATTATCGAAAAGGCTGTCAAGGACGGCAGAATTGACGAATCAAGAATTGATGATGCATGCAGACGTGTGTTGGATATGAAAGAAAAGCTGGGCATGTTTGAAGAGGGCTATGTCAATGTCAAGTTTAAAGCAGAAGAAGTGACTGCAAGAACGGAAGAAATTGCAAGAGAAGCTGCAAGAAAAGCGGTTGATCTCTACAGAGACAGACGAAATGTGATTCCTTTCGATAAAAACAAGGTAAAAAAAGTAGCAATTATTGTATCAACCCACTACGAATGTATCTGGTTATATGAAATCGAAGCGATGAAAAAGGCGTTTGAGGACAGAGGAATTAAAGTTACCATGAAAAGAAGGCTGTCCAGCGAAGCGGAACTCAAAGAGCTATCGGATGAAAATGACATTCTTATTTATGCCGCATATGTGGGAATGCACTTACCAAAGGGTGCCATTACCTTAGTTGAAAAAGAATGCGATACCTTCTGGTTTGCCTTTAAGCATGGTGCAGAAAAATCAGTCGGCGTTACATTGGGGATTCCCTTCCTGGCAGAAGGAATTATGAGTGGTGCGGATGCATTCGTGAATCTTTACGGAAGATCTCACTTCTTGATGGAAGCCTTTGTGGAAGGACTTCTGGGCGAAATTCCCTTTGTGGGAAAAACCCCCATCAATATGCTTCCGCCGAAAATTGTTCTGGAAGATTAAGTTTTGTGACATTGTATTTTGCTCTGTAGGGAACAAATAGAAACTGAAAAAGCAAGCAACCGTCAGGAAAATTCGACATTCTCCTGACGGTTTTTTATTTGTTATTGTAAATATGAAAGAATATGTTTTTTCTTGTTTTATTTTACTTCGCTTGCGGTAGACCGACTTTTTCGACAGGCTGGCAGACCAAGAAAAAGGAAGGGATATTTTGTCAAAATGAATCGCAGACAGTACGTGGGTACGGCAAGTGTTCATTTT
>SVJP01000008.1 GCA_015068925.1 Oscillospiraceae bacterium | reverse complement strand
ATGCTCCTATGTTTATTTTGGGAAACGGTTCCAATCTTTTGGTGTCTGATAAAGGAATTCGTGGTGTTGTGCTTCATCCTGTATTGGAACAGTTAGATATTGAAGATAATGTAATGAATTGCGGAAGTGCTGTCTTGCTTTCGCGCGCTGCTCGGGAAGCGGCAAGAAACAGTTTGTCAGGATTGGCATTTGCATCGGGAATTCCGGGAAGTATGGGCGGTGCCGTACGAATGAATGCAGGTGCTTATGGCGGAGAAATGTCTGATGTGGTAACAAAAACAGAGTATTTTAATCCGAATACCATGGAGTTTGAAGTGGTGGTTGGAGAAAATCATGAATTTTCTTATCGGCATAGTATGTTCTGTGGTACGGAAGGATATATTATTTGTGAAACCGAGCTTTCTCTGACTCCGGGAAATCAACAGGAAATTTTGGCTGAAATGGATGATTTGGCGAAACGAAGACGGGAAAAGCAACCGGTATCATTACCATCCGGCGGAAGTACATTCAAGCGTCCTCCGGGATATTATGCAGCGGCACTCATAGACCGGGCAGGACTGAGAGGATTGCGTGTTGGTGGTGCTCAAGTTTCGGAAAAACATACCGGTTTTATTGTCAATATAGGTGGTGCCACAGCAAACGATGTATTGACTTTGATGAATCAGGTGCGCGAAGAAGTGAATCGTCAATTTAGTGTTGAGTTGGAAAGCGAAATTTGTATCATAGGAGAGTGAGACAGATGCAATGTCTGATTATTACAGGAATAAGCGGTGCAGGAAAAAGTCAAGCAATTAAGTATATTGAGGACTTGGGCTATTTTTGTGTAGATAATATGTTACCTGATTTGATCAGTAGCTTCATTACTCTTTGTCATAGCAACAGACGTGATATTGAGAAGGTTGCCTTTGTAGTGGATTCCAGAAGCGGTGACCAGTTTGACGTATTACTGCGAGAAATGGAACAGACGGATTTGATGGATGTTGATGTGAAGTTGATTTTCTTAGAAGCAAGCGATGAAGTAATCATCCGTCGATATAAGGAGACACGCAGAAAGCATCCGCTTGCGCCAAACAGCCGTGTATCGGATGGTTTGGTGCAAGAACGTAAACTGTTGGAAAAAGTAAAGAAACGTGCGGACATCGTGATTGATACCAGTTTGATGAAGTCCCAACAATTAAGAAACACGCTTTATGACATTTTAGATGATGCTGATAAATCAAAGGAAATTTCAGTCAATATTTTATCTTTTGGTTATAAGTACGGGATTCCGATTGATGCAGATATTGTATTTGATGTTCGTTTTCTGCCAAACCCTTTTTATATTGATAATTTAAGAGATTTTACCGGGTTGGATAAAACGGTTAGTGAGTATGTGTTAAAACATGAGCAAACTCAGATGTTTTTGAATAAGCTTACCGATATGGTGGAATTTTTGTTGCCGCACTATAAAGCGGAAGGAAAACAACAATTGGTGATTGCAATTGGATGTACAGGCGGAAAACACAGAAGTGTTGCCATTGCGGAAGAATTGTTTCAGTTTTTGAAAAAGAATGAGGTTCCGGTTACGGTGGTGCATCGCGATTATCAGTTGGATAACCAAGGGAAGCGGTAGGAGGAATCGGTTTGTCCTTTGCATTGCAAGTGAAAAGTGAATTATGTGAAAACGGGCTTGGCAAAACCTGCTGTATGAAGGCGGAATTGGCAGCCTTTTTCCTGTTTGGTGCCAGATTGCAGGAAGGAAGCATGAAGGTGGTAACAGAGCATGCTATTGTGGCACAACGGCTTTTTATGTTGTTGCAAAAAGTGTTTGGAGTCCATGCAAAAGTGGAGGTTCGGCATCATGCGGTTACCACATATCATCTGACAGCAGACAGAGATATGAAACGGATGTTAGAAGAATTGGGGATAGGCGAACAATTCAGAATCAGTTATCATCTGCTGCGAGAGGAATGCTGTATGAAAGCGTTTTTGCGCGGCGCTTTTTTTAGCTGCGGTTCCATGACAGATCCGAAGAAAAACTATCATTTTGAATTTGTTACGTTTAGAAAGCAGTTGAGTCAGGATTTTGTTGCATTTTTAGACGAATTGGGTATTGAAGCGAAAGTAAGTATCAGAAAATCCAATTATGTTATTTACATTAAGTCGGGAGAAGTCATTGGCAGTCTATTGGTTTTAATGGGTGCCTCCGGTGCTTTGATGGATTTGGAAAATGTTCGAATTGAAAAAGAGATGAACAATCTGATTAATCGCACCACCAATTGCGATATGGCGAATGTGGATAGGATGTTAAATGCAGCAGAAAAACAGATCATTGCGATTCATAAGGTGTTGGAGCACCATCCTGATTTGCCCAAGGAATTGCACGAATTTTGTCAGGTGCGGTTGGAAAATCCTGATGCATCTCTCGGACAATTGGGAAATTTAATGAATCCTTCCATTTCGAAATCGGGAGTGAATCACAGGATGAGAAAGATCATGAAATTAGCGGAGGAAATCTAAATGGATTCTTTTGTACATCTTCATGTTCATACAGAATACAGCTTGTTGGACGGTGCATGCCGAATCAAGGAGCTTATTTGTCGTGCAAAGGAATTGGGACAGATGGCTGTGGCGTTAACAGACCACGGTGTGATGTACGGTGCAGTTGAGTTTTATAAAATGGCGAAAGCAGAAGGGGTTCACCCTGTTTTGGGTTGTGAGGTATATACTACTTTGGGCAGTATGCAGGATAGACCTCATGGCAGGGAACATATCGGTCATCTGGTTTTACTTGCAGAAAACAACAAGGGATACCGAAATTTGATGCGAATTGTCAGCGGAGGACAATTAGATGGATTTTACTATAAGCCACGAGTGGATTTTTCACTATTGGAAAAATATCATGAAGGAATTATTG
Source organism: Oscillospiraceae bacterium (assembly GCA_015068925.1). GTDB lineage: Bacteria > Bacillota > Clostridia > HGM11514 > HGM11514 > SIG438. Next base: position 27,311 of record SVJP01000008.1, on the reverse strand, counting down.
CATTATCTGCCTGTATGTCGGGAGAAATCCCCTATGCTTTGCTGCAAGGAAATGAAGAAAAGGCAAGAAAGTTAATCGAACGTTATGTAGGTATCTTTGGGAAAGAGAACTTTTATATCGAACTGCAGAATCAAGGAATTCAGGAACAAAGAGGGTTGAATGCCAAATTATATGCATTAGCTCAAGAATATGGCTTAAAGGTAGTAGCAACAAATGATGTTCATTATTGCAAAAAAGAGGATGCAAAAACGCAAGAAATTTTGATGTGCATTCAAACCGGAAAAACATTGCATGATACGGACAGAATGAAGTTTGAAACAGAAGAATTTTATTTAAAGTCCGGTCGAGAAATGGAACAGGCTTTGGGTATGTATCCCGAAAGTCTGGGAACACCTTGGGAAATTGCCAATCGTTGTCAGGTAACTTTGGATTTTGATACTCTCCATTTGCCTGCATTTCCGGTGGAAGGAGATTCCTTTTCTTTCTTACAAACATTGTGCTTGGAAGGGATTCAAAAAAAGTATCATCCTATTACCGATGCGATTCGGAAACGGTTGGAATATGAATTGAATGTGATTCAATCCATGGGATATGTGGATTATTTTTTAATTGTTTGGGATTACGTCAAATATGCCAAGGATCACGGCATTTCAGTAGGGCCGGGAAGAGGTTCTGCAGCAGGGAGTATTGTTTCTTATGCATTGGATATTTCAACGGTAGACCCGATGCAATATGATTTGTTGTTTGAACGTTTTTTAAATCCTGAACGGGTCAGTATGCCGGATATTGATATTGATTTCTGTTATGAACGACGGGATGAAGTAATAGAATATGTGACAAAGAAGTACGGCGAAGACCGTGTAGCACAGATTGTGACCTTTGGTACTATGGCGGCAAGAGCGGCGGTTCGTGATGTGGGCAGAGTTTTGGATTTGCCCTATGCGCAGGTGGATAAGGCGGCGAAGTTGCTTGGAAAGGATCCGAAGCTTTCTTTAACAGAAGCGATGGAAAATGCGGAAATTAAGGAATTGATAGAGAAAGACCGAGATATGGCAACCTTGTTTTCCTGTGCCAAAAAAGTGGAAGGAATGGTTCATCATACTTCTACCCATGCAGCGGGAATTTTGATTTCTGCCGAAGAAACGGTGAATTTTGTTCCGTTGATTCGTCAGCAGGGGAGTGTAACGACCCAGTTTACTATGGAACATTTGGAATCTCAAGGTCTGTTGAAGATGGATTTTTTAGGACTCAGAAATTTGACCATTATTCGCCAGACGGAACAATTGATTCAAAAGCTTCATGGAGCGACTGTTGATATGGAACAAGTCGGATTAGAGGATGAAGCCACTTATCGATTAATTGCTTCGGGTAAAACAGATGGTTTGTTTCAGTTGGAAAGTCCCGGAATGAAGCAATTTATGCGTGATTTACAGCCTGATTGCTTAGAAGATATTATTGCAGGGATTTCTCTTTATCGTCCCGGTCCTGCAAAAAGTATTCCTGATTATGTGTACAGAAAGCAGCATCCGGAAGAAATTGTGTATGCTCATCCCTTGCTTGAGGATATTTTGTCTCCTACTTACGGTTGTATTGTGTATCAGGAGCAGGTAATGCAGATTGTACAGCGCCTGGCCGGATATTCTCTTGGTCGGGCAGATTTGGTTCGCCGTGCTATGTCTAAGAAAAAGACAGAGGTGATGGAGCAGGAGCAAGAGCATTTTATTCAAGGCGCAGCCCAAAGAGGGGTGTCGGAGAAGATTGCAAAACGGATTTTTGAGGAAATTGTTGATTTTGCAAAATACGCCTTTAATAAATCTCATGCCGCGGCTTATGCGGTGCTTTCTTATCGGACGGCATGGCTCAAGGCTCATTATCCTGCGGAATTTATGGCAGCAGTACTGACCAATCATTTGGATAATTTACCAAAGCTTGGTTATTATATGCAGGAATGCGCTGATATGGGATTGGCTGTGCAACCGCCCAATATTAATGAAAGTATGGATGTATTTGCCCCTACTTCGGACGGAAAAATTCATTATGGCTTGGCAGCGGTGAAAAATGTTGGAAGAATTCCTGTCGGAATGATTTTAAAGGAACGGGCAAAAGGAAAATTTGAAAGCTTTTATGAATTTTTGGAACGTACTTGTTGCTCGGAAGTGAATAAACGGATGGTAGAAAGCCTGATTCTATGTGGTGCATTTGATTGCTTGGACGGGAATCGTGCACAGTACTTGCAGGTATATGAAGCGTGGATGGATCAGATTAGCGGAGAAAAACGAAATAATCTGGAAGGGCAATTTTCTCTTTTTGGCGGTGAGGAACAAAGTCATCGACCTGCACTTCCTGATATTCCTGAGTTTGATAAACAGAAGCTCCTTTCCATGGAGCAGGAAATGATTGGTCTTTATTTGTCAGGGAATCCTCTGGAGGAATACAAAGGATTGTTGGAAGGCTTTGGAAAAAATCAGACAGGAGAACTGACTGAGAAATGGCACGAAAAAAGGGTGACTTTAGCAGGAATGGTGACCGAACCCAAAAGAAAGAAAACAAAAAGCGGTGTGCAGATGGCAACGTTCCGTCTGATGGATTTACAGGGAACGGTGGATGTTTTGGTGTTTCCCAATGTTCTGGCGAAATCGGAGAGAGCGGTCAATTCGGAACAATTGGTGCTGTTGGAAGGCACGGTGAGCGTGGAAGAAAACGGAACCATGAAAGTTTTGGCACAAAAAATTGAAACAATTAATACCAATCAACAAAAACATCCCCAATCATTAGCCATCAAATTGCAAAGTGGTCAGATGGATGCGGTTAAACGACTGTTGGATCGATTTTCCGGTGGGACAACAGAGGTTTATCTGTATTTGGAAGATCAAAATCAATGGAGAAAAGCCCAAAAAGACAAATGGGTATTTTGTTCGGATGTGTTGCTGAACGAATTAAATCGTCTTTTGGGAGACGGAAAGGTGCAACTGAAAGAATAGCCGTGGAAAGCCGAAAGGTTTTTGACGGTTATTTTTTTGTTTTTCGGAGGAGTGATAAGAAGAAAAAAGAGGTGTAAAAAGAGAAGGTGAGACAAATTCTGCTTTCTTTGATAAATTGTATGAAAAGATGAAAAAAATCATGATTATTTTATAAAATAGAATAAAAAACACTTGCAATTTCCCTCCTGATTTGGTATAATAAAAGAGGAGCAGTTTATCGATTGACCTTTTTGATTTGTGAAAAAAAGCACAATAATACCAAAAAGAGAGCACGATATTCCTTGTATCCAAAGAAATAATATGGTATAATAGATGTATCTATAAAAAAGAAAGGATGAAACACATGAAACAAACAAGCAAGCAAGAGAGTGTTATCACTGCTGATGGCATTGACCATGTTAATCAGCATGATGACAGGATTGACAGCGCAGGCGACAGAAACTTCTATGCTTAATTTGAAATTTGACCTGGATGCAAATGAGGAAACGGATACGGATATTGACCTCTTTCCTAAGCAAAGTGCTTCTGACAAAGCTTGGTCTGCAACAGGAGGTTACACGGGCGGCGCAATCAAATTCACTGCTACCAAGGATAGTGGCACCAGTACAGTCAGAATTTTTAATGCTCCCAATGTGATGTTTAAAAGAGGAGGAACTTATACCATTTCTTTCCGCATTAAGGGAAGCAAAGACGGAATTTCCTCTTGGTTGGCTCCCAACATTGCGGTTCAGCTTCCCAACGGAAACTATAGTGATTACGGCGGCGGTGCAATCAGCCCCGGTATTACGACCCAGTGGAAGACGCATACCATGACCTTTACGATTCAGGAGCTGGTTAACAGTGCTTCAAACCCCACTCCTTATTCATCCAATGAACGGTCCGGATGTACCTTGATGGCAAACTTCGGAAATATACAAATCGGAGATGAAATCTGGGTTGATGATTTTGTGGTAACCGAGGAAATCGGCGGTGCGACTGAAATGGACTTGTCCAAAACGGAGAACACCTGCATCAGCGTAGGCGGGACCACTCAGATTGTTGCAGAAGCTTTTGATATGTACGGAGAAGCTGCTACTGCACCGATTACTTATTCTTCTGATGATACTTCAGTTGCTGTTGTTTCCGAAAGCGGTCTTGTTACCGGTCAAAAAGAAGGAACTGCAGTAATTACCGCAACTTGCGGAAAATCGAAAAAATCCATTGTAATTATGGTTGGTTCTCTTTTCAGACAAAATGCTTATGACAGCGGTACCATTTCTCCCAACATTACCGCTGAAACATGGGGCGAAAAGAATGTAAAATGGGAAAATGCTCAGGAGTTGGATAACACCTTCAAGAGAACCGGTACGGCATCTCTCCATTTAAAGAATCTGGACAGATTTACCGGAAACGGCAGTACGGCTACTCAGGGTCCTTTGCTTGCCCTTGTTTATCAGGAATCCGATAAATACCCGGATTATGGTGCAATGCAGATTTGGTACTATGAAAACGGAGAAAATGAAAACCGAGATTTTCTGATTCAGTTTATGTCCAGTGCAACGAAAACCGAAGCTGAAATGGCGGGCATGACTTTGGCAGAAAAATCCAATTACAGAAGATTCAACTTTGCAATCAGAGCAAAAGCAAATAATGGGTACACCACTTTCGGTGACGGTTTTGGTACAATAAGACCGAATTCAAATAACGGCGACCCTGCAACTCCCGAATCAATTCAGTGGGGAACCGTGGATTATACCATCCCCCGTACCAAGGGCTGGCATCAGTTGGTGCAGGTAAGCACTCCTACAGGTCACAAGATCTATATCGACGGTCAATTGTTTGCTGATGTTCCAAAAACCAACCAAAAGGTTGGCGGAATCACCATCCACCGTCTCATTCCCAGCGGTGTAAACGAAGGAAACAACGAACTGTGGTTTGACGATTATGTGCTGATGAATACCGCAGCCTATGACGATGTCACTGTAAATATTGAAGGCGATGGCGGAACTGTAACCAAGGATGGGGAAGCAGTTGCAAACGGTACAAAATATAATGTGCTGTCAGGAACAGAAATGACCTTCCGCGTAATTCCTCAGGAAGGCTATGATGTGGCAGTTCAGAAGGACGGTCAGACTGTGACTCCCAATGGTGACAATGATGTGACCTTTGCAACAAACGGCGATTCTGTGATTACCGTTACCTTCACCAAAAAACCTGATATCAATGCAGGGATTGAAGAGAATGCTACTTACAATTGGTTCAAGATGGACGGGGAAGTTCCCACTATGTTTGTATACAGTAAGCTGTCCCAGTTTACAACAGGGGAATCCAATTTGAATTACGGTATCTGGTTGTGGGATAAAGAATATGCAGACGATAAAGTGCAGTTAAATGCCTATGACCCTGTGACCAAACAGCCTGCCGTTGCAACCCCCGGAGCAATGTTTGCAATCCGTGCATACGGGGATGCAATCAAGGCAGACAGACAGTACGGTGTCCAACCCTTTATCGGTGAGGAAACCGGGGATTCTATGGATATAACCTTTGAATAAGGTTTATCATAAAAAATCTTTTAAGGAAGGATGAAACACATGAAACAAACAAGCAAGAGAGTGTTATCATTGCTGATGGCATTGACCATGTTAATCGGCATGATGACCGCAGTTTCCGTTAGTGCGGCTACGACCACTGTACTCGAAATGACCTTCGATACAGAAGAAGAAGTTGCATTGATGGAAAACAGAGCAGACAGTGCCACCCCCTCATGGGATGCAACAGGTGGCAAAGACGGCAAGGGTGCGATTAAGTACACTGCCAAAAAAGCAGGAGACGGAATTCGTTTTATGAACTCTCCTACAATCACATGGGAAAAGGGTGCAACCTACACCATTTCCTTTAAGTACAAAGCAAGCAAAGCAGGAATTACCGGTTGGTTTGCTCCTAACTTTGCATTGACTGACGGCAATGGGGAATCTATGAACTTCAAGTCCATGAGCCCTGCTTTCTCCACAGACTGGAAAGAAACCAGTATGACCTTTACCATTGCTGATTTCGTTGAGAGCGGTTCCAATCCCACTTCTTTGGGAATTAATTCAAAGGATACCGTTGTTATGTGCAACTTCTATAAGGTTGCAGAAGGTGATGTGGTATGGATTGACGATCTGAAAATCACCAAAACCGTGGTTCTCCCCGGTGAAGTGGTTGAATTGGATTTGTCCGGTACCTCCAAGACCTATCTGGCTTTGGGCGAAACCTCCAAAATTAATGTTGTAGGTACTACTGTTGAAGGTGATGTCAAAGCAGTGACCGAAGGCGTAACCTTTGCTTCCGATAATACTGAAGTTGCAACTGTTGCAGCTGACGGTACTGTTACTGCAAAATGCGAAGGTGCAGCTGTGATTACCGCTACCTGCGGTGATGCAAAAAAATCCATCCTGATGATGGTAGGTACTACTTTTAGAGAAAACAAATTTGACAGCGGTACCATTTCTCCCAATGTCACCTCTGAAACATGGGGCGAAAAGAATGTAAAATGGGAAAATGCCCAGGAGCTGGATACCAACTTTAAGAGAAACGGTGCAGCATCTCTCCATTTTAAGAAATTGGACAGATACACCGGAAACGGTTCTACTTCATCCCAGGGTCCTCTGTACACTATTTTGTATTCAGAAGCTGATAAATTCCCGGCTTACGGTGCACTGCAGCTTTGGTACTATGAAAACGGGGAAGATACCAACAGAGATTATCTGATTCAGATGAACTCCGGTGCGACAAAGAGCAACGATGAAATGGCTGATTGGTCTACGATGGAAAAATATCCTTACCTCCGTTTCAATTTTTCTCTCAGACCTGCAAAGAACAATCTTTACACCACCTTTGGTGACGGCTTTAAGAACGGAGAATGGGGAACCGTTGATTACACATTGCCTCGTACCAAGGGTTGGCATCAGTTGGTTGAAGTGGTAACACCTGAAGGATTCAAAGTGTATATCGACGGTCAGTTGTTTGCCGATGTACCCAAAAAGAATCAGAAAAACGGCGGGATTACCATTCACCGTATCATTCCCAATGGAGTGAATGAAGGAAACAACGAGCTGTGGGTTGACGATATGGCGTTGATCAATCTGGCGGTAACTCCTAAGGCTCCTTATGTTGAAAGTGTTACCATTGAAGGTGCAGCTCAGGTTGACCACACCTTGAAGGCAACCGCAGTTGTGAAGGATTCTAATAAAGAAGATACTACTTCTGCTACCTATCAGTGGCAGGTAAAAACTGCTGATGGTTGGGATGATATTACCAACGCAACCTCTGATTCTTATAAGATTACCTCTGATATGCTGGGCAAACAGTTGAGAGTGTTGGTTACTCCCGTAAGTAACAATGATCCCAAGACGGGAACACCCTTCCCCTCTGAAGCAACTGTAGCAATTACTCCTTATACTTATCCTCCTTCTGCAAACGGTTTGACTGTAACCGGTAGCTATGAAGTAGGAAGCACTTTGGAAGCAAAATGGAACTATGTTCCCTCTCAAAGCAATATTGAACAGGGTGATTCTGTTGTAATTTGGGAAACCTCTGCTACTGCTGACGGTACATTCAAAGCAGTTCAGACTTCTACAGACGAAAAATATACTGTAAGAGTTGCAGATGCAGGTCAGTTCTTGAGAACTCGCGTTATCGTTAAGGATAAGAACGGTCTGGCAGCTGAGAAAGAATTGGTTTCCGAAGCAAAAGCAATAGAAGGCAAAATCGCATTCTATGTATCCGCAGATGGTGATGATAACAATATCGGTTCTTTGGACAAGCCGTTCAAGACCATTGAAAAGGCAAGAGATACCATTCGTGAATTGAATGTATTACCCAAAGGCGGTATTACTGTTTACATCAGAGGCGGAATTTACGAAATTTCTGAAACAATCGCATTTACCAAAGAAGATTCCGGTACCGAAGAATGCCCCATTGACTATATTGCATACAATGACGAACGGGTTTCCTTCATCGGTGGACAGACTTTGGATTCTTCCAAGGTACAAAAGGTAACAGATAAAGCACTCTTAGATCGTTTGGTAGAAGAAGATGCAAAAGATCATCTGTATATGCTGGATCTGAAGGCCCAGGGCGTTGAAATGGATCCTCTGGCATCTTATGGTTGGTCCGGCGGATACGATAAGGTTAAGAGAATTTACATGAACAATGTTCTGTTGACCGAAGCTCGTTGGCCTAACGATGACCAGGCACAGAACCTGGTTGACTGCCGTCCTCTGACTGCAGCAAAAGACGGTATTGATGAAGATAAGATTAATACCACCAAAACTCCCATTATGTATGAATATCCCGACCCTGAAAACCGTTCTGAAAAATGGACCATCAAGAAGGGTGACGCATATATTGGCGGAGCGATTGTTTACTTCTGGGCATCTTCTAACCTGAGAATTGACAATGTTGACGCAAAGAAAAAGGTTGTTACCTCTTTGGATCCTTCTTCTTACGCAGCAGTTAAGGGTGTAGGCTGGGGTCCTCAGTACAGTGTTTATTTCTCCAACATCTTTGAAGAAATTGACAAACCCGGTGAATCCTATGTTGACCGTGAAAAGGGAATTCTGTACTTCTATCCCACCGATGATGTAAAGGGTGCAGAACTGGTTATCTCCACTTTGAAGAAAAACATGATTTCCATGAAGGAAGTATCCAATGTTTCCTTCAGAGGAATTGACTTCCAGAACACGGTTGAAACTCCTGTGGTTCTGACCAGCTGTGAAAATATCCGCATTGAAGACGGTGACATTTCCAACATCTCTGCAAATGGTATTAAGATCGTTGGCGGTAAAGACATTTTGGTTACAGGATGTAATATTTACACCACCTCCATTTCACCGATTTCCATTTCCGGTGTTGGTAACAGAACTACATTGGAATCCAGCGGTGTTGTGATTGAAAACAACAACTTCCACAATACTTGTATCACACCCAGCAGTGCAAGTGACCGTGCTGCAGTTGGTATCCAGAATTCTGTTGGCGTATTAATCCGCAACAACGAATTTAACGACATGAAGTTTGGTGCACTGCATCTGGGCAACAGTAACAATATTTACTTTGAATACAATGATGTACTCAACACCGGACAGTTGACCTCTGACGCAGGTACCATTTACTGGGGTCGTGAAGTTGATACCTTGGGTAACACCGTTCGTTACAATTACTTTGAAAACACCGGTAGTACCCTGGTTGCAAACTACTTAAATGCACATCAGTCCACAAGCTTCTTTGTAGACGATGCTTCCACCGGCGGACATGTTTACGGTAACGTATTCTTTAACGGCGGTTCCAATACCCAGGGATCAGGTTCTGCTACCACCGGTAACGGTCCTGAATTCAGTAACCTTTGGGGTAACATTTCTATCGCAACTGACTTCGACAAGATGAACCGTGCTTACATGATGAGAAACTGGCCCGATACTACAGGTATGAGTAATCTGTACGGCGTAAAGGTTCCTGCAGGAACTGCAGCATCCTCCTGGTTGTATATGAACGGAATGCGTACTCCTTTTGGTGGCGGCGATTCTTCCAACATGGATGATATGAGAAAATATATTTGGAGTGATGCTTGGAAGGAATACTACAAGGGAACTCAGTGGGAAGGCGCACTCAAGCATTACAGCAAGGAAAATTATGAAGGCGCAAAGGCGTTGTTTGACAAGCAGGATTATGCAGGCGTGTTGACCTTCTTAGGGGAACACCTGACTCACGAAAGAACCAACAAGATTCACGATAACGTTGCTCTCGGTGCAATCATCTCCGACTCCTTGGCTGACCATTATAACAACTATGTTGGTACTCAGCATCAGATTACCGAAGAAGACAAAGCATTGTTCGTAGACTTTGACAACAAAGACTTTACTTTGACCAAGGAAGGTCTGGCTAAGATTCAGAAGATTGCTCCTGAATTCAAGGAAATTCCTTTCAATCAGATTGGTATGAAGTCTGACGTAGGCGGTGCGAAACCTGTTGTTACTGTAAATCCTGAACTGGTAACCGGTGTTGCAGCTCCCGGAAGCAAGATTACCACTTCTTATACCTTCACCGACGGTGACGGCGATGCAGAAGGCGGTACTAAGGTTTACTGGTGGGTAAGTGATACCGCTAACGGTAAGTTCTCCAAGATTTGGGAATATGAAGGAAGAGAATTTAAGTTAACTGACGACTATGCAGGACGTTACCTGAAATATGAAGTTGTTCCTTATGACGTAACACAGATGAGAGGTGTTACCGTAATGTCCGATCCTATCGCTGTAAGAAGCGAAGGTGTTGCTGATATTTCTGGTCTGAGTGCGGCAATCACAGAAGCAAATGATCTGTTGAAATCCGTAACCATCGGGGACGAAGCAGGACAATATCCTCAGACTGCAGCAGACCTTCTGAAGGCAGCTGTTGCTAAGGCATCTGAAGTTGCTAACAATGCTGATGCTCTGCAGTATCAGGTAAACAAAGCAGAAGATGAACTGAAGGCTCAAATCGACTTGTTCTTAGCAAGCAAGATTAGTTCTTTGGCAGGTCTTGAAGTAGACTATGTTTCTCTGAACACTCTGCTCAAGGACAAAGAAAACTGGAAGAACTACGATAAGGGTACTCTGACCTTTAATGAAGACGGTTCCTTGACATTTGCAGAAGCTGATTTCGGAATGCTGGGTTATGAAGGCAAGAAATTCAAGAATGCTGAATTCTCCTTCAAGATGAAGGCTGAAATTCTGGATAATACTGTTGCAGCACCTCAGAATGCATGGGTAGGTATCTACTTAAGAAACAGCGATCCCAGCGATAAGGTTTGGGTAGCTCCAAGACAAGGATTCATGATTGACATGAAGCAACATTTGATTCAGCTTCAGGAATATCCTCAGCCCGGAACAATTTATAAAGATACAATCTTGAACGACAAGAACTTTGTTCCCGGTAAGGAATATGACATGACCATTGGTCTGTATGACATTCCCGATTCTAACGAATTGATGTTTGTTATGACCATGGACGGCGAAACCATCTACTCCAAGAAGATGGCAAACTACGGTCTGTATGACAAGGAAAACTACTTGGCATTCAGTGTAGGCAACATTAAGCTGACTCTGTCTCCCTTCTATGCAGATACCGTAAAACTTGACAGCGTTGTTACAGATGCTGATGAGTTTGCAGAAACTGTAGTAGCAGGTGACGGATACGGTGAATATCCTGAAGAAGCTGTGAAGGCATTTGAAGAAGCATTAGAAAATGCTAAGAAGATCGCAGCAAACGAAGATGCAGTTCAGTCTGAAGTTGACGAAGCTGTACTGGCACTGCAAAAAGCAATGAATGCTCTGAAAGCAAGCTCTACAGGCAGCGGTACTGTAAAAGCAGACGGCGAAGTAGCAATCAATTACAACCACGAAATCGCAGATATTACCGTTGATAAGGCTGTAAAAGATTTGACTGTTAAGATTGATACCAAACAGCCTCAGCCTGAAATTAAGATTGCTTCTGATGATGTTGAACTTGTAATTCCTGCAATGACTGAAATCAGCGGTGACTTTAAAGCTCCTCTGTTAGGAAGCGAACCTTCTGCTAACTTCATTTCCGGTGAAGTAAGTAAGGTATATGGTCAGGGTGCTGAATTGGTTGAGTTTGATCCTTTGGTAAGAGTTGTTCTGAAGGGCGAAGCAGGTAAGAATGTTGCTTATAAGAACGAAAAGGGAAGATATACCAACATTGCAAAGACAATCAAAGAAGATAGTGCTGAAGCGGCTTTGAAAGCTATCGGAAATCAAAAAGCCGTGAAGATGACAGTAGGAAATGATATCGTGATTTACACCTATCTGATGACTGAATTTGTCACTTACGAACCTACTGTAACAACTCCTCCCACCACAACTCCTACTGTGAAACCTACAACACCTTCTACAGGTGGTACCACAGGCGGCGGATTCATTTCTGTGGGTGGAAACAACAATACACAGAAGGAAGAAGAAAAAGAACCTGTGAAGCCCAGTAAGTTCACTGATATCATCGGTCACTGGGCAGAAGCGGATATCAACGACATGGCAGAACAAGGAATTGTCAGCGGTGTTACCAAGACAACCTTCGTTCCTGAACGTTCTATCACAAGAGCTGAATTTGCAGCCTTGATGACAAGAGCATTGGGATTGAATTCTGCAAATGATGAATCTGTATTTGTTGATGTTGCAACCGATGCATGGTATGCAAAAGAAGTGGCAGCTGCTGCATCTGCAGGCTTGATTGTAGGTTATGATGGAAACTTCAGACCTGACGATACCATTACTCGTGAAGAAATGGCAGTTGTGATCATGAAAGCATATGCGTTCTTAGGAAAGACACCTGCAAGCGGACAGATTGAAAAATTTGCTGACAAGGGTGACATTTCTGATTGGGCAGTAACTTATGTAGATCAGGCAGTAAGCTCTGGTATGATCAGTGGCATGAGTGCTGATACCTTTGTACCAAAAGCAAATGCAACCCGTGCGCAGGTAACAAGCCTCATCAAGAGATTGTTAAACGCATAATTTTACTTCTTAAAAAACGGAGCTGTAGCAAAATTGTTTTGCTACAGCTCCTGCTTTTATTTGCGATTGTTTATTGATTTTCTTTGCGGTATCCTCTTGGGGTCGTATTTGTAAATTTTTTAAAATAATGAAAAAATTTGGTGTTATCCTCATAACCAACTTGTCGGCTGATTTCAGAAATAGCCAAATCAGTTTCCAAAAGCAGATGGCAAGCTTCATTGATTCGTTTTTGTTGAATGTATTCTGTTACAGTAATACCAAACATGGTTTTGAATACCTGACTGAAGTATTTAGGGGAATATCCGCATTGCTTTGCCAATTCATCTAAGGTAAGCTTTTGACGGAATTGTTCTTCGATATAAAGTGTAATATCATTTAAAGCATTATTTTTGGTTTGATTTTCCGATTCCATGCATCGTAAAGTATAAATGAAAAAAACAGTCAGAAGATTTTTCAGTATCATCATTTGCTCCGCGCTGGTGGGATGATTGACTTCCCGATGCATTTCTTCTATGATTCGTTCCGTTCTTTTCCGTAATTCTCCTGAAAATCGAACACAAGGGCAGATGATTTTTTGGGAACTGAATGTTAAAGAATCGGTATTTCGTTGGAATAATTCTTTTTGTGTTGCTAATACTTCATTCAGAATATGAGGTTTCACGGTAATAATATAATATTGTAAGGTAGATTCTGAGGTGAAATGATGTATTTGATCTGCATTGCTGATGAGCATGGTGCCGGGTGAGGCGTCATATCGAATGTTATCAATGTATTGTGTTGTTTTTCCGGAAAGTATATAGATAAATTCAACATTCTTATGACGATGAGGGAGAAAAGCTTTGTGACGGGGTGTCTTTTTTTCTACAAAAATATCATTTTCGTTTAGGAAATTTATTTTGAACTTCAGCATTTCATTCATCCTTCCTTTTTATTGCTGTTATTATTATACCATATGGAAAAAGCAAAATTCAAGAGGAAAAAGAAAAAAGTAAATTTCTTAATAAAAATATCTTTGTTTAAATGAAAATATAGAAATTTTACAGAAATGAAAAATTTTTTATGGAAAAATCAAGGATATAGAATTTTAACATATGCAAATTTCAGAAACGTTTTCGGGATTTTGTAAATTGATTTTCCGTTATTTTTATGATATACTGATACCATAAAAATACAGGAGGGTGATTATATGATTCATATTATCTTACCATTTGAAAATGCACCGGAATACTTTCATTTCTGGGCGCACGAAGAAGAACAAATTGATTTTAGAAAAGATTTGGAAAAGGCAAAACGATGTACCCTTTCTTATGCAGCAGAGGAATTGGAAACTTATCTGAATTTGATTGGCTTAGAAACAAAAATTTCAGAGGGAGAAGGGGATGTTACGATTCTCCTTGACAGCCATACAGGCGATGCAGAAGGATTTACCATTGAAAAAGAGGGAACCACTCTTCGTATTTTCGGTGATGGCCGGACCGGCGGTTTGTACGGTGCTTATGAATTGTTGGAGGCTCAGGGGATTCGTTGGTATTCCCCTTGGGAAAAAGAATTTGTTCCTGACAATGTTTCTGAATTGACCATTCCGGAGTGTAAAAAATATCAGTTTTCCATGCACTTAAGCCGTGGCTTTGAATTTGAAGGTCCGTTAAAGGAATCGGAACAATTGTATGTATGGATGGCGAGAAATCGCCTGAATTTGTCCGCATATCGCTCCAATACCGCAAAGCTGCAGAAAAAATTGGGTTTGATATTTACCATGTGCGGTCACTTTTTCCATGAAGTACTGGATCCGAAAAAGAGAATGCCGAGTGGTAATACTTTGTTAGAAGACCATCCCGATTGGTATGGTATCAGCGGTAAAAAATTAGATTATGATAATGCCCTTTCGGTTCAGATTTGTACTTCCAATATGGGTGTGCTGGACTATATGGCAGATGAATTGATTGAGTTTATTAATGGCGCGTGGTATGATGTGGATCGGATTGGTTTGTACGGCATTGATACTTGGGGCGGACTTTGCCATTGTGAAGAATGTCAGAAAATCGGAAATGGTACCGACCATGCATTGCGGATCCTTTCTCATATCCGTTCTCGGGTAGACCGTGCTTTGGCTGAAGGGAAGATTGACCATAATGTGATTTTTAAAACCTGTGCCTACGAGGGAACCACAACGTTAGAACCACCTGTAAACGGAATTCCGGAAAATCTAAAGTGTTCAGGAGATTATGTGATATATGCACCCATTCTTCGTTGCTATGACCATAAGCTGTCGGATGAAAGCTGCAGTCATAATAAAATTTATAAAGAAACCTTTGAAGGATGGAAGGGGATATTGTTATCCGTGGGAGAATATTATTATGTTTCCCGTCATGAAGATTTGCCTTTTATTTTTCCCACTCGTATGAAGGAGGATATGAAATATTTTGCCGAACAAGGTGCGGTCGGAACAAGTTATCTGCATATTCCTATGATGGAATGGGGAGTCAGAACCTTGAATCAAACGGTGTTTTCTGCTTTGTGCCGTGATGTGAATGCGAATGTGGAGCAGATTAAGAAAAAATATTTTACTGATTTGTATGGTAAATTTGCAGCAGAAGCAGAAAAGGCGTATGATTTGGCGGAACAGGCAAGCTTTCTTTGTGCAAGCTGGCGGCAATGGTGCGGAAAGAGTATTATTTCCAATTTGATGTGTTGGGACGGAAAACCATCTGGTCAACCCTTGTACCGTGATGATCATTTGGGCGACGATGCGGTTGCCATCGGCAGAAATACGGTAAAGTTGTTTGAACAAGCCAGAGATATTTTGAGAAAGTGCAAAAAACAAGCGGATTTGGATTATGCCGCAAAGGGTAATTTTAAATGCGGTATTCCGTTAAATCCTACCGATATTTCCTTCAAGCAAGAACCCGCTTGGGTCAGCGAACGTTTGGCGCAGGATATTCGAGGCTTGAATTACGGTATGTGCGTGTATACCTTGATGACCGATTTTCTGGAATATCATGATTGCTTGGTAAAAGGAGAAAATACCGATGAGCTTTGGGAATCCTTGCAACAGCATGCGGAAAAGTCAATGGAATCCACGTTTGCAGTAAAATATAGACATCCTGCAGTGGAAATTGTATGTATTGACCATCTGGGACGTTCCGGTTTAAAGGATTTATATTACAGATGCTTGGCATATAGAAATTCATTGTAAGAAATAAAACCCACTCATAAGTTTTTTACTTTATGATGTGGGTTCTTTTTTGTTGAAATGAGTGGATTTTATTGACAAAAAAAGAACATTGTACTATAATTAATGATGAAAGAGAGGGATGTAGAGAGAAAAAATAGCAGTAATATTTTATTTTATGATTTGTATGCTTTTTGCTATTCAGGTACAAGCTTCCGTAGAGGTCGATATTTCCGAAAGAACAGTTCGTTATTTGGGCCGTTGGACTGATGATACAAATGGTCATTCTATGAATTGGCCATTATCAGGAGTAGAATTCACTTTTAGCGGAACCAAAGCGCAGATGTATGTTTCTTCCAAAACAGGAACAGTTTATGTGAATGTATCCGTTGACGGGAAAATGGAGCGTGTAAAAATTCCGTCTTCGGGGTGGGTTACTTTGGCAGAAAATTTAAAAAGCGGAACCCATACGATTAGCATGACCCGTTCTTCTGAAGCATGGAGTGGTAAACTATGGATTTCTAAAGTGCGAACTGATGGAAGTATATCGATGCCAACACAAGAAAAAGACCGTAAGATTCTATTTGTAGGAGATTCCTATACTGCAGGATACGGAAATTTGGCATCCGACGGAACCGTTGTGGATTATACCGATGCTTGGAACACATGGGCAGGTTTTGCATCAAGAGAATTGGATGCAGATGCTCACGTAATAGCATTAGCAGGAAAGGGAATTTTAAATGGCAGAAGCAATGATGTGACAATGCCCCGGGAATTTGAATATGCAGATTGCGTGACGGGTGCGGAAATGTCGGTACAATGGGAACACAGTCAATTTCAGCCTCAAGTAATTGTAGTGTTTTTGGCAACCAATGACGGAGAATATGGAATAGAGGAATTTTGCGATGCATATGTAACATTCTTAAGTAACATGAGAAAGGAGTATCCTCATGCAACAATTATTTGCTGTGGAAAGCCTGATGTTAAGAGCGGAACAAATCCGTCTGATTTACAAACTACCTGTGTGACTGAGATTGTTAAGAGAATGGGTGGAAAAGAGAAAGGATATGAGTCTCTTACCTTAACTTCTTTTCGGACAAGCGGAATTCATTCTCACCCCCTTGCTTCCGAGCAACGGATGATGGCAGATGAACTGATTTCTTATTTGAATCAGAAAGAGCATTTATGGGGAGAAAAAGTATCAGAACCGAAGTTTTCCAAAACAGATAAAACCACAAGTGTTACTTACACGGTAAAAAATTTAGAAGCAAGGTCAAAGAATAATACTGCGATTTTATCTTCGTCAAACGAAAAGGGAGGAGTCAGGACAATTAATGCAGTTTCTGTGAAAACGAAGCAAATTCTTCCGGGATAATCAGAAATTCTTACTGCAACCATCGGTACGGTGCACGGAGAAATGACTGCAATGATTATGGAAAATGCTTTGAGACCACTTTATCCGGTCAGTAAATTGAAAAGCGGTGTTTTTTACGTGGGGCAACAATTGGGAGAACAAAATGAATCTGTCAGCGTTTATCAGATTGATGAAATTAAGAAACAATCATATGATACAGGAGAGTGAAGGATATGTTGGATTTTTTGTATCATGCACCTACGAAGGTGTATTTCGGGAAAGAAAAGCATAAAGAGATTGGAAATATTGTAAAGGGGTACGGATATCGTACGATTATGATGCAGTACGGCAAGGAGAGTATTAAAAAAAGCGGATTGTATGATGAGGTAATGAATTCTTTGAGGGAACATGAAATTACCGTAATTGAAATGGGCGGAGTGGAACCAAATCCGAAGGTCTCGTTTGTACGTGAGGCAATTAAGGTTGCGAAAGAAAATAAGGTGGAAATGATATTGGCAGTTGGCGGCGGAAGTGTTATTGATGCTTCCAAGACCACCGCGGTTGGTGCAAAAACAGATTATGATATCTGGGATTTTTCCACAAGAAAAAGAACCCCAAGTGATGCGTTACCGGTAGGGTGCATTTTGACTTTATCGGCAGCAGGAAGTGAAATGAGTTCATCCGCTGTTTTAACCAACACGGAGTTAAATATGAAGCGTGGATTTAACAGTGAATTTAACAGATGTCAGTTTGCTATTTGTAATCCCGAATTAACCTATACCGTTAATCGGTATCAGACTGCTTGCGGAATTGTTGACATTATGGCTCATACAATGGAACGATATTTTACCGTGTGTGAACCAACTGATTTAACAGACCAAATTGCAGAAAGTATTCTGAAATCCGTGGTTGCGGCAGGTAGGGTGTTAATGGAAAATCCTTGTGATTACGAAGCACGGGCAACAATGATGTGGGCATCCAGCCTGTCTCATAATGATTTGACAGGTTGTGGCAGAGAAAATACCTTGGCTGTACACCAGTTAGAGCATGCATTGAGCGGAGAGTTTGATTTCATTGCTCACGGTGCAGGACTTGCGGTATTGTTTCCTGCCTGGGCAAGAACTGTATTTCATGTCAATCCGTCTCGGTTTGCCCAATTTGCAAGACGGGTGTGGGATGTGGAGCAAGAGGATGATGAGACGACAGCATTGATGGGAATTGAGCGAATGGAAGCGTTTTTTAAGGAAATGGAAATGCCTCTGACTCTTAGGGAATTTGGTATTGATGAATCCTCTGCGGAAAGATTGGCAGAGCTTTGTACCTTCGGTAAACAAAGAACGGTGAAAAGTTATATCGAAATGGATTTTGACGTGATTAAGAACATTTTTAAAAGTTGTTACTAATGAAAAAATGCTTGGGAAATTTTAAATTTTCCAAGCATTTTTTAGTCAGTAATTGTTATGAAAGATTTTGTTCCGTAACGGTTAAATAGGGACGAAGGTTTTGATTTACCACCAATAATTTCACTTTTGCTGCATCATTCGGCATGGATGCAATCATGGAAATTTTTCCTGTTTGACCGGAAGTTAAAGTAATCGGTTTTATTTGAGAATTCAGATAGGTACCGTCTTCTTTGTAAAAAGCTGCCATCAGATATAAGTTTCTGTTTGCTTGAACGGTATCTAATTCCACTGTAATATTGATTGTTGTTCCATCCCTTGTAACAGATGCGGATTGGATTGGCTTGTCATCCACTTGCTTGACCGTTACAGTTGCAGGAATCAGAAGGTCGGTGTTTTCTGCCAGACCGTACAGCTTTGTTATTCCTGCTTTTTTTGTATTAATGGTTGGTACTGACCAGATGACCTTGCGAGTGTATTCAATGCCGTTATCCTTTACAGTAACTATGTTTGGTAAAGTATAGCTATCGTTTAAGGCTGCCGTGATTTCCAGAGAATCAGTGACCTTTTGCCTCGGTTGCTTTTCTTCTACTACCTTGCTTACCTCGTAAGCGAAGGAGCCGGCAGGAAGATTAGCTGAGTTTACTAAGTTTACATCAGGATAAGTGTCAATTACCCAGTCACCCTTATCTTCGCTGCTGCTTTCATAAGGGAATAAATGTTTTTCGATTGCATAAGAAACCTGCTTGATTTCCGACACTTTGGGACAGGTGATTTTTACGGTATTTTTTCCTGTTATTTCTGCAGTTGCAGCATGAAATATACCATCTGCGCCTGCAGCGGTAAAGCAACGGGGCGCTTCTCCGTCTGTTGTTTTCAATCCGTCATAGACATGAGAAAATGTAATTACGGCAGTGTTTCCCGAGGCAGCAGCACTTTGGTAAAGGGGAGAGGACCATTGGTCTTCTACTCCGTAAACCAATCCCAATGCAGAAAGTGCAAGCCGTTCTCCTGCAGGTTTCCTGATAGAAGGATGCAACGGATCCTGATCTGCTCCCGGCACGGGAGTGCAATCAATAGAAATGGCAATCCCTGTATTTTCTACTTCGGTATAAACCTGTTGCTGTGCCAATCTGGGAATACTGAAATCTTCCATAATATAATCATTTCTCCAGCTTGCCCAATATTTCATGGGGCTTGGGAAGGAAGTGGAGAAAATAAAGGGCATATCTTCATCATTAAATTCCTGTCTCCAGGACCCAATTAGTTTTTTGAAATCAGATGCAAAGTTGCTGTTCCATCTGTCTGCGGAGCCTTGATTCCACATAATTCCTCTGATATTTAATTGTGTCAAGGGTGCTACTTTAATATTGAAATAAGTGCCATAATTGTAATCAGAATCAGTATTTCCGTAAATTTCAGGCGGAACCTGATAATAACTCATTGCTGTGCCGCCAACCGCACAACAAATACCACCTATGGGCAAATCTAATTCTTCGTGAAGCTTTACAAGTGCGCTGTAGCCCATGGCAGAATAGGTACCTGCAGTGGTTCTGTCAGCAATTTTCCATTGTCCTTTCAGGTCGGTCTGACGTGTTGTCCCTGCGGTTTTTTTGTCATCTTCAGATGGTTTTGTTGTGTTGATAAATAAACGAATTTTATTCTGTGTCGTTTTCGGAAGGATTTCTTCCTTGTGGCTTCCTGTCGAATTGACTGTAGTTGCCATCAAGCTCTGACCGCACTGCACCCACAGTTCACCTATCAGAACATCGCTTACGATTTTGGTGCTTGAGGGTGTGGAAAAGGTTAAGATGTATGGTCCTCCCGCCATGGTTGCAGGTAATTCTGCATGAAAGGTTCCGTCCGATTTAGCCGTTGTTGTTTCTGAGGAGACGGTTTTGCTTGTGCTTCCAAGGGTAATGGTAACGGTTTCGCCTGCCGGTGCGGTTCCCCAAAGCTTAATGGGTTCCCCTTGCTGCAATAACATATGGTCACTGATTAAATCCGGTAATGTAATACTTTCGGCACCACTTACCACAGGAAGGATACTAAATATCATACATAAGCTAAGAAGCATAGATGCTGTTTTTTTACTTATCGTTCTCATTTTTTCTTCCTCTCTTTTTTGTAAATATGGTAATAATATTATATTATAGTTTTCTTTTGTATGCAACTATTAAACATGTTTGATTTTATTTCTTTTTGTTTACTGCAAAATAGGAGGCAAATACAATACAAATCACCGCTAACAATGTTGTAATATCAGGTGTAATGCCGTTGATAATCCATGTGACAAAAGGAGTCAGAATGGGTTTGATAAAAAAGGCGAGGGAACCCATAATAGGACCGCCCTTTTCGATTGCTTTGAAATAGCAGGCATATCCGATTCCTGTGACAAAAAAACCAAGATAACACAAAATAGAAAAGCTTTTTACGGTCAAAACAGGGGTCACATCCACACCGCCAATCAGTAGTGCAAGTAACAACACAAGACTTCCTGTTAAAAATACTACAGTTGTTTGAATGATACCACCAAATTTTTTCGTAAATTTTTGGCTGAGTACGGTATAAAGACTAAAGGTCAGCGATGCAAAAATTGCCAGTGCAACAGAGGTGATATTCGTCCCTGAACTGAAATCGGTACAAAGCAGAACACCAATGATGCCAAACAACAATGCGATCAGCTTGTTGCGAGTCAGTTTTTCCTTTAAAATCAAAATGGCGAATAAAATGGTAAATACAGAATTAGAGGAAAAGATGATAGCAATCAGGGAAGGTGTATCCGCTTGTTTGACTGCTAACTGCAGGGAAACCATACTGATGCAGATAAATAAAATGCCGAGCAGGATCATAATTCCTATGTCTTTTCCCTTGAGAATAATCTTTTCTCTTTTGATTTTCATAATTGCCGGAGGAATCAGAATAAATGACCCAATGAAGAATCGCCAGAAGGTAATGGCATAGGGGGTCACATCATTTGCAATCAGTTTGCTGACCGGCTCTAAGGTGACAAATAAAATTGCGGTAATCAATGCATATAAAACACTATTTTTCATCATTCAATTCCTTTCGTGTATTGTTTCATAAATGTATAAATCATATTTGCAAATACGCTCTTTCCATCTTCATTATAAGCTCTGACATAACCACAATGACCGCAGTTTTCCATTACTTGAAATGTTACGTTGTCAACATGCCCAAAGTGCTTTAAAGTAGATACCAGAAGAACGTTTTGTTCATATCGGTTTTCCATATCGTGCTCTGCAACAATGATATACATGGGCGGATAATTTCTTGTATCGGTTACATGATAGATGGGAGCTGCTTCGTCAATGAGTACCCGTCTGGTATCAAGTCCCCGTTCTTTTAATACATTGAAATGGACGGTCGGTTGACCTGCATCCATAATATATCCCGAAATACTATCAGGGTCAATTCCCTGCATGGTCAGATATTTATGGTCAAAGCAAAGCATCTGTGTCAGATAACCGCCTGCTGAAGAACCGCCTATATACATTCCGGTCACAGTACCATATTGCGGTAATTCACGGTGTGCCCAACCCACTGCCGCTGCCGCATCTTTAATAAAGTCCGGAAAAGCTGCTTCCGGATAAAGACGGTAATGTGCCGATACCACGGCGATTCCTTTTTCCACCAATTCATTAAAAAAGTCATACTGCTTGTCTCCTCCCACAATTCCGCCGCCATGGAAGTAGACGAAGACGGGAAATGTATCTGTATCAGGCAAATAAAGGTCAAGCACGTGCCTCGGATGCTTCATAGCAGTATAGTAGATATTTTCTATTTTCTTCATAAGAAGCTACCTCCTATCATTTATTTATCAGTATATCATTTTTTTGGTATTTTGTAAAGAATAAAGAAAAATATAGATGCTATATATTGACAAATATAGTAGGATTTGATACAATAAAACAGGGTGAGAGTGATGGAATTATTACAGTTGAAGTATTTTCAATGTGCTGCCAAAAAAGAGAATATCTCTCATGCGGCGCAAATATTTATGGTGCCTCCTTCCAGCGTGTCTGCTTCCATTAAAAAGTTAGAAACAGAGCTGGGGGTAACATTGTTTGACAGAACAGCCAATACTTTAAAATTAAATGCCAACGGTAAGATTTTCTTGCGTGCCATTGATGCGGCTGATAAGGAAATAAAAAAGGCGAAGACGGAAATGCTGGATTTGGCACAAATGCCTTTTGGAGAAATTACATTGCTGATTCTGACCAATCGGCGGATTGTAACGGATATGATATCGAAGTTCAAGAAAGAGTATCCTGAAGTGTCTTTTAGTATTAAGCACGACGATTATGGTGATTATGCTGCATATCATAAATATGATATTGTGATTACGGACAGGGAAATCGAGTCTGTCCAGTTCGAGTGTAAGGAATTTATTCGGGAAGAGATATTCCTTGCCGTGCCAAAGCAAAGCTTGCTGTCTGATTTGGAACAAATCAATTTAAAACAATTAAGGGAAACGGCATTGATTTGTATGCCCAAGGGGAGCAGTATCCGCGGATGTATGGATCGCTATTGTAAACAGTATGATGTTGAACCGAATATTGTGATAGAATGTGACGACCCTTATTATGTTTGTGAATATCTGAAAATGGGATTGGGTTCTGCCTTCTTTCCTTCTGTTTCCTGGAACAAACAGGTTGATGATAAGATTAAACTGCTGAAAATCAATGAGGGGCTATATCGTCATTCTTATCTTTATGTAAACAAAGAATCTACCAATGTGGCAAAGTTATTTGCAAATCAGCTTGAAATGGAACGGATGTAAGAATATAAAAAAGGGTTGATTTCCTTGAGATTAAAAAAATTTTAAAAATTTTTCAAAAAGGGGTTTACAAACCCCTTTTTTTGTGTTATAATAATATAGCTATCTGAAAATAGCAATTGAATATCGCGGGGTGGAGCAGTCCGGTAGCTCGTCGGGCTCATAACCCGAAGGTCGGTGGTTCAAATCCGCCCCCCGCAACCATTCAGAATCCCTGTAGCCACAATGGTTACAGGGATTTTTTTGTTTTAACTTTTGTTATATCATTTTTTATTTGGTCATTGTTTGGTCATTATTAAAATATAAAAAAATAAAAACTACATTTTTTTATTCAACATATTTTCAAGTGCATTTGAAGCCATCTCATCTGCAGATTTAATTGCATGAGCATATATATTTCCGGTTGTTGATAATTGAGCATGGCCAAGTCTGTTCGAAACTGTTCTCAGGTCAGTTCCGCTTGCTATAAGCAACGATGCGTTTGTGTGTCTCAATGAGTGCAAATGAACATCAGGCAAGTTGTTTCTTTTTATAAACTTTTTAAACTGACTTGAAATCGTATCCGGGTGAAATGGTTTTCCATCCCAACTTGTAAAAACATAGTTACTATCAACCCATCTATTCCCAACTTGCATTCTGTTTTTATTCTGTTTCAATTTATGCTCTTTTAACAAACTTAAAACAGATGCAGGAACTGTTATGGACCGTTTCGATTTCTCGTTTTTAGGCGTATCCTCATAAACACCTCTGTCCGGCGTATATAGAATAGCTCTCAGTATTTGAATGTGTCCTGAGTTAAAATCAATATCACTCCATTTCAATCCCAACAGCTCGCCTCTTCTCATACCGGAATAAATAAACAAAGTAATCATTGTTTTGAATTGTAAGTTTTCTTTTTCCAACAATTTTATAATATCAATCACTTGACTGTCTTCCAAGTATTCTGCTTCCTTTTTTGTTACTCTTGGAGGCTTCACCCTACTACATGGATTATATGGTATTAATTGCCAATATACTGCAGTATTTAAGATGGACGATATTAGTCTATGGTGATGAGAAATTGTTTTTGGACTTAATCCAGTTTGTTTTTGAATTAGAATAAAACTGTCTTTGTTTGCAAAAGAAAGGTTTTTTAATTTCATCATTGTATCATGGCTAAAATTTTCCCCTTTCTTTGCTGTCGAAACTGTTGTTTTAGATAAGCCTGTTAATTCTGTTAGTTCACTTGTCTTTATGTTTCTTAATTCTTCAAGAAAAGAATCTGATGCATAATAGCTTTTCTTTTTTATTGTGCCTTCTTCCGACAGTTTATTGTAAAATGCAATCAAATGATTAGGCTGTATTTTACTTATACGCAAATGCCCCAGTTCTTTATTAATTCTTTCTAATAGAACTTTATATCCTGCAATGGTTTTTGCTTTATGTTGCTTTACTGCGTATTCTTCCATCCACTTCTTTGTAAATTGAGCAAATTTCACTTCACCACCGAGGTGCAGACCATTTTTACAATCTTCTTCGAATAACACGGCTTGCCTTTTTAATTCTTTATCAATTTGTTTTTCCGTCATTCCTTCAGAAGGTTTCCAAGTCATAGAACGGAAAATTTGTTTGCCTTCCATATCATATCCGCATGACACACGGATGCGGTATGTGTTTCCTCGTTTTGTTATATTTGCCATATTTTTTCACCTTTCCTATTGATTTTCAAAGTGAAACATGGTATAATAAATATGCCAATTCACCATGAAAATTATCGTATCCTTTCGTTGTTGAATTTGGTTTGTACCGTCTGATGCTGCAACATCTGGCGGTATTTTTTTATTTTATTTCTCTGATAACGAGCTTTGGGATTCCGAGAACTCGGCATTTTTCCAAATCTGCTCCTTCTATCATTTTTGGTTGATGGTTCGGATTGATCGGGACCATCCTGAGCCAATCTTCCCCGGTAGCATATTCTACTTTTTTTAATGTTGCCATTGACTCTTCATATAATATCGCTCCGATTTCTCCTGAATAATTTAAGGTAGTCTGACGAAGGATTAAAACCTTATCGCCTTCGTGATACAGAGGATACATACTATCCCCTTTTACCTGCAGAACGAAGAAATCTGTTTTGTTTCTTCCTTTTAAATAGGAAATAGGAACATCAACTGTTTCACCGCCCCAATCTTCTATGGCTTCGCTTTCATATCCTGCAGCGATTTCTCCGAGAACAGGGAAGGTAACATATTCTTCAGTAATGTTGGGGGATTTTAATCTGTCAGGGTTTTCTTCCCATCCCATAAGGTAAGCAGGAGTAACATTTAATACTTCGGCGATTTTTTCAATTTTATCAAGTGGTATATTGGTTACTATTTCATTTTCATATTTATATATTGTTTGCAAAGCACATCCAACATGTTTTGCAATATACTCTTGTGTGTAACTCAACTCTTCTCTTTTATACTTTATTCGTTTCCCTATAGTCATTTTTCTTCACCTCTTAAGTTAATATTAACACATAAAGTTAAAAAAGTCAATAAATAAAAAAATTTTTTTCAAAAATGACTTGACAAGTTAAAGTTAAAATGCTATAATTAACTTATCGAGTTAGAAAGGAGGGGTAATATGAATGTAAATTTATTAAAATCCGAAATTGTAAAAAACGGATATACACAAGAAGGTTTTTGTAAGGAAATCGGAATGGCTCATTCGACTTTTATCAGGAAATTAAGATATGGAGTTTTTAAAACGGATGAGGCAGAGAAAATATCTGATGTTTTAAAAATAAAAAATCCATCAGAAATTTTTTTCGATTCGAATTAACTTGGTAGGTTAAAAAGGTGTGAAAGGAGGAGTTTATGGATGGATAAGACCATTTTATCTATTAGACCTGGAGAAGGAATAAGAATCAATGGTCGGCAACCTGAAAAAATTATAAAATATTCTATTTATCAGGATGGGTATAGCAGAGAACCAAGAATTGAAATTTGTTACGAGGATAATTTAGACGTAAAAGGACTTTTAATTTCTGAAAATGCTGAATTGATAAGATGTTCAAAATGTGGGATTCTGTTGGGATATTCTATCAATGGGACGTTTTTAAAAGCACGATGCGATAATTGTGATTCAATGGTTAAGTGCCGATAAAATAATAGTTGTTAAAACAGAAGTAGTCATGGAGATAAAGACGGTGAAAAAATACCATTTTAATTTTTCTGATTGGTCAGAAAAATAAGTGATTCCCTTATTTTCTAATGTAACTTTAAAATTAGGGTCTTGATTCACGAAAAGATCTAGGAAATCAAGCAAGTATCATGGTGTTCGGGATTGACATGAAAGGTGATGTTTATATTTCGTTTGAATTGCTTGCAGAAGGAATCGGAGTGTATTTGACAACAGAAAGATATCCCGGAATTTCTTCAATTGATTTAAATTTAAAACTTCGTTTTTGTTAGGAGGGAAAGCATGGCACGATATAAGAAAAGGATAGAAATATCAAAAGATATAGATGTTATTTTCAGTTTGCCTCTTTTTACAGGGGATATTGGTAATTCAGTTGAATTGGAATTTTATTTGCATGGGAACCCATACGAATTTACGACAGCTACATTGTACGGAACAAATAAATCCGGTAAAACTGTTTATTCCAATGCTTATGCAAAAGAAAATACTGTTACACTTCCAATTTTAAATGAAATGTATCAGGCAGCAGGGAAAGAAACAGATTGTCAGGTTGTGTTGTCTGATGAGTCGGGAAATTCTCTGACTTCTGCTTACCTTCATTTTACGGTGCTACAAGGATTATCTGAAAATGCAAAAATTGAAGGAAGTGATGAGTATAATGCACTGATGGAACTCATTTCACAGATTAGTTCCAGTATGGCTCAAATTAATCGTGCGGAAGAAGCGGCAAATGAAATTGAATCATTTTTAAAATTGATTGCCAAGCCGGAAAATAGTGTCGTTCATCAAATATCAGAATCGGAAGTAGATATATTTTCTGAAGGGTATGCTATTGTTTCTTCGTCTGTTACCACTGATAGTGATGATGGCCCCATTTTGAGTGACTATAAATACCCTTTAATTGCGGAGAGCGT
>SVJP01000171.1 GCA_015068925.1 Oscillospiraceae bacterium | reverse complement strand
TGTTCATAAAATGGCAACAGAAAACACATCAGCTCAGGCAGAATTGAATTTTGCAGATGAGTTGGAAAAATCATTCAAAACTTTAAATACAGGGGATATCGTAAGGGGGACTGTAATCAGTATTACGCCCACCGAGGTTTATGTTGATCTCGGCGCCAAATCTGATGGCTTTATCCCGGTAGGAGAATTGAGTGAACACCCGGATTCACGTCCGGAGGATATCGTTAAGGTGGGAGACGAAATTGATGTATTCGTTGTTCGCGTAAACGATGTGGAAGGTACAATTCAATTGTCCAAGAAAAAGGTTTCCAGCATTCAGGGTTGGAAAGAAATTGAACAGGCAATGGAAGAAAGCAAAGACCTGAAGGGTCATGTAATCGAAGTGGTAAACGGTGGCATGATTATGGTTGTGAACGGAACAAGAGTGTTTGTCCCTGCTTCCTTGGCAAGCGATCGCTTCATGAGAGATTTGTCTTCTCTGGTTGGTCAGGAGCTTCCTGTCAGAATCATTGACATGAATCCCAGACGTCGTAAGGTAGTAGGTTCCGTGAAAGCAATTCTGATGGAAGAAAAAGAAGCAAAATCCAAAGAACTGTGGGAAGGAATTGAGATTGGCAAAAAGTATCAGGGTGTGGTTAAATCCATCACCGGCTTCGGTGCATTTGTTGATATCGGTGGTGTAGATGGTTTAATTCACATTTCCGAGCTTTCCTGGAAGAGAATCAAGCATCCTTCTGAAGTAATGAAGGTTGGTGATATTGTTGATACCTTTATCATTGACTTCAATCAGGAAACCGGTAAGATTTCTTTGGGTTACAGAGACCCTGAAGATAATCCTTGGAAGAAGGTTGAACAGTATAAAGCAGGAGATGTAATCACCTGTAAGGTTGTTCGTTTGGTACCCTTTGGTGCATTTGTGGAAGTGGTTCCCAATGCAGATGGTTTGATTCATATTTCACAGATTGCAGATCGCAGAATCGGCAAACCTGCTGATGTTTTGAGTGTAGGACAGGAAGTACAAGCGAAAATTTTGGAAATTGATCCTGCAAATCAAAAAATCAGCTTGAGTATTCGTGCTTTGATTGAACCTGCTGAAGCAACAGAGGAAGTTACTGAAACTGTTGAAGAAGTGATTGAAACCACAGAAGAAGTTACCGAAACTGTTGAAGAAGCGGCACAAGCAGTTGAAGCAGTGGAAGAGGTAGCTGCAGAAGAAGCACCTGCTGAAGAAGTTCCTGCTGAAACAGAAGAGTAAGATGTTGTCTCTGACTGTCAAAAGAGTCAGATGATCATAATCTTAAAGAAAACAGAAAAGCAAATGAGATGATTCACCGCTTGGATACGTAAGCTTCCAGGCGGTTGCTTTTTTATCTGAATTATCATGGCTATTTCTTTGTTTTTGACATTTTTTTTAAAAATCTCTTTACTTTTGATTTTATTTATTATATAATATATATAATAAGCGAAAAGGAGGGGGACTATGGCTCGAACGTCCAAAAAGGTATATCAGGGTGTGAAAAAGAAGAAGCAAAGAAACACTTCTTTGTATGAACGGTATGCGCTGATGTTGATTCCATCTTTATTATACATAGTGTTAGGTGCATTTCAACAGGTTCCGTTCTTTGTATTCCAAGCATTGTTTTTAATGGAAGGAATTGCATTTTTTCAAGATGCGGTAAGGAGCTCGTTGCGATATAGCAATATTGCCACCGGCGTGTTGTTTCTTTGTTGGGTCTGGGTTTCTGCCATGCGAACAGGATTGACAACAGGATATACGGTAAGCATAGGGAATCAGGTCATTTTTTGTAATTTGATTTATGTGGCAATTTTAGGGATTTTAATTTATCAGATTCATCAAAAACGGGAATTGTATTATCATTCTGCATTGAGTGTGTTTTGTATCGTGCTTTGTATTGTATCGATTGTTTTAATTTTAGGATTGTTGTTTATGGTTTATTTACTCCAGCTTTCTGAAGCATTGGATTTGGAACAAACCGACTTTTTGATTCGTGTTTTAACAATTAGCGCAAAGCTTTTGCCTGTTGTTCGTTATCCGGTGGCGGAATGGTTGCTGCATGGCTCGATTCTATGTTCGATTTTGATGCAGTCGAATCAAAAATACGGAAAATCCCGTCGCGCAGGAAAGAAAAATAAAAAAATGGAAACGGAGAATGTCAAATGAAAAAAATTAGTATTGCAGTTTTATTATGTGTTGTTCTTGTAATGGGAACGGTAACAGCTTTCGGTGAAATCAGTTTTCCGGATTTGCCGGAAACCCACTGGGCATATGATGCGGTAAATCAGTTGGTAGAAGAAAAAACAGTCAGCGGAACACCGGAAGGAACCTTTGAACCGAACCGATTGGTAACACGAGCAGAATTTGTTCGTATGATTGGAAAAATTGATCAAAAAAGAGAGTCGGATTTTGTAGATGTTTCACCTGAACATTGGGGTTATGAATATATTATGTACTCGGGTGTGCAAGGGGATGAAAACAATTGTTTTTATCCTGATGAACCGATGACACGTGGTGATGTTGTTACGATACTGTGGAATCGTGCAGGAAATCCGAAAGGAATT
Organism: Oscillospiraceae bacterium; assembly: GCA_015068925.1. Lineage (GTDB taxonomy): Bacteria > Bacillota > Clostridia > HGM11514 > HGM11514 > SIG438. Next base: position 1,365 of record SVJP01000171.1, on the reverse strand, counting down.
GCGGCACCGTCCGTTATCACAGACCAAGCAGAAAACAAAGATGCAGTTGCTTGGATTTATATGTATGGAGTTATGATTGGGAATGATGGAATCAATCTTCGTCTGGAAGATGGAATTTCCAGAGCAGAAGTAGCTTCCTTGATTATTCGTTCCAGAGCAATTGATGTGAATGCTCAACCAAAAGAATTTTCTTCCATGGTTTCAGATGACATCTTGAAGAAAATATTTAATTCGACTGCATTATTTGATCGGGAATATGATCCTAATGCTACTGTAACCAACGGTGAATTGGCTCGTGCTGCAGTTCGCTTGGCATCAGAAGAAAATAAGCTGACTTACAGTAAATTTTCTGTTCAGATTCCTTTTGAACACGAATATGCAAAGGATTTATATGTATTAGGTCAAAATTGCTTGGGAGAAGAAGTCATTAACGAAGCTTTTATTGACCAACCTGCCAATAATCAGGATATGATTGCAGCCTTGACCTTTGGTATGATCAAAAAAGCACACAGTAAGATAGGATATGATACAACCAGCACTTGCTATGCAGATGTTGGAGAAATGAACAAGAATATAGCATATACCTGCCTGACTTATGCAAATAAAAAAGATGTAGCATTGTATTCCAATCGCAATATCCGTCCCGGGCAAACTGCTACAATGCATGATATTGCATTGGTGTTGTTGCAGTTGGATCATCTGATTGGAAGTCAATCTGCATTTACTACCGCATGGAACGAAAATGAAGCCATCGGCGTATATGATATGTCGTTGGAACAGAATGCAAAGAATTATCCGGAAACATCTCAATATTTCCGTTGTATTCTGGAAGATATGCCTTCTGATATTTATGCGGTTCAGTTCTTTAAAATGCCTGCTTTTGCAGAAAGTGCTGAACGAAACCCCGTTGATATTTACCATTTTTCCAGAGAATTTGCAAGCATGTTTGTAAGCCGTTTGAATCAGGAAACCAAAAGAATTCATGATGAGTTGGGAATTGATGTTCAGTTTACTTATTATTCTTCCTTGGTAACCAATAACGGAAACGGATTTACTTGTCGTGTCAAACTGGATGTAAAGAATATGAACGGAAAGAGCGGTACGTATCAGGAGTTGTTCAAGACAACAGACGGTCAGGATCAGACCTTAGCAGACGGAACAACATTATTTATTGATGTCAGCTTGGATTACGCTTTGTCTTCCGATCCCTCAATGCCTGTTATTTACGGACCTGCAATTTTGAAAGTAAAATAAAAAATTCAGAAAGGGTGGCGATAGGCCACCCTTTCAGTGTGTCGATAAACTTATCGACACGCTGCAGGCTGGGAAAAAGGAAGGGATATTTTGTCAAAATGAATCGCAGAC